>DAOQRR010000063.1:0-1567 GCA_035355875.1 Minisyncoccota bacterium | reverse complement strand
TATTTCGCTAAAACGGATTTTCGTAATACCAACACAATGTTTGGTATTAAGAGAAAAGATCGTCGTCAGCATATGTATGTTCTGGGAAAATCTGGAACAGGTAAATCGGTTTTACTTTCTAATCTAATAATTCAAAATATCCAAAACGGAGAAGGGGTTTGTGTTGTTGATCCTCACGGAGAGTTAGTTGAGGAGCTTTTGGATTTTATTCCAGAAGAAAGAGTTAAGGATGTAATTTATTTCAATCCAGCTGACCGAGATTATCATATTGGTTTTAATGTTATGGAAATGAACGACCCTAAATACAAGCACCTAGTAGCTTCTGGCTTGATGGGTATTTTTACCAAGATATGGGCTAATGCTTGGAGCTCTCGAATGGAATATATTTTAAACAACGCAATCTTGGCGCTTTTAGATACTCCAGACTCAACCCTCTTAGGCATTCCTCGTCTTTTGGTGGATAAAGATTATCGCCAGATGATTATAAACAACTTAAAAGATCCAGTGGTTAAATCTTTTTGGACTCACGAATACGAACAGTGGAGGGATCAATTTAGGAACGAAGCTATTGCCCCTATTCAAAATAAAGTTGGTCAATTTTTGTCTTCATCAATAATTAGAAATGTTGTCGGACAGCCTAAATCCACCATTGATATCTTTAAGATAATGAACGAAGGGAAAATATTCCTTGTTAATGTTTCAAAAGGACGAATAGGAGAAGATAACTCAGCTCTTTTAGGTGGAATGATAATTACTAAAATCCAATTAGCAGCCATGGAAAGGGTTCGCATCCCCGAAGACAGGAGAAAAGATTTTTATCTTTATGTTGATGAGTTTCAGAATTTTGCGACTGATTCTTTTGCCAATATTTTATCTGAGGCTAGAAAATATAGACTCAATTTAGTTATTGCTCATCAATATATTGCTCAGCTTGTTGATATGGAAAATAGTAAGGTTAAAGATTCTGTTTTTGGTAATGTCGGAACGATGATTTCTTTTCGGGTGGGGGCTGACGATGCAGACTTCTTAGAAAAAGAATTTGGTCCTGAGTTTACCGCTCAAGATTTAGTTAACTTGCCAAACTATCACATCTATTTAAAACTGATGATAGATGGAGTGACAAGTCGTCCTTTTTCTGCTGTGACTTTACCTCCTATTAAGGCAGATAAAACTTTGGGGGTTAAAGATAAAATTGTTGAATCGTCCCGCGAGCTTTATACCAGGAAAAGGGAAGATATAGAAAATGAAATAAACAAATGGAGTGATACATTGCAAACGGGAGATGGTGAAGAGAAATTTAAAGCCGAGTGTTCAGTTTGTCAAAAGTCCTTTTTTGTTCCATTTGAACCACAAAAAGGTCGCCCGCTTTATTGTCGAGAATGCTTGGCCAAAATAAAAGAGGGCAAGTTAGAGGTTCCTAAAAATTATTCTAATTCTCGTCAGCCCAAAAAATCTAAAGAAAATAATTTAAACAAAACAGGTTCCAATGAAATAGATTCCAAAAAAGAAATAAAGAATAATGACAAAAACAAACCAAGAGAAATACAGCTAGATAAAAAAGAAGATG
>DAOQRR010000062.1:0-1645 GCA_035355875.1 Minisyncoccota bacterium | reverse complement strand
CAAAGCAACATTAGAGGTTTCACCGGATCAACTATCTTTAGCTATTGGAAAAGGAGGGCAAAATGTCCGATTAGCAGCTAAGCTAACTGGCTGGAGAATAGATATTAAAGGAGCAGAGATTGGTGAGATGGGAGAAATTAAAGCTAACTTAGAAAAGGGTGAAACAGATGATGAAGATATTTTAGAGGGAGGAATTGTTGACGATGGAACAGGAGAATAATCGTTTCACAACAGGTCGTTTATATAAAAAGATAAGTAATAAATAAGTAAAATGAAAACAACTATAAAAAAATTAGATAAGAGTCAAGTTGAAATTATTGGATTAATTGAAGCCAAAGAATTTGAGAGCTATGAAACAAAAGCTCTGGAAATAATTGGTAAAGAAAAAGAAATCACTGGTTTTCGTAAAGGTAAGGCCCCCGCTAGTGTTGTCAAAGAAAACACAAAAGAGATGGAGCTCTTAGAACAAATGGCAGAGCAAGCTTTACAAGAAAATTATTTCAAAATGTTGGAAGAGAATAAAATTGACGCCATTGGTCATCCGCAAATAACTATCACAAAAATTGGTAAGGGTTCTGATTTAGAATTTAAAATAGTTACTGCCACATTGCCAGAGATGAAACTTCCAGATTATAAAAAAATCGCGGGGGAAGAAAACAAAAAAAATAACAAGGAGAAAGAGATTGTTATCAGTGAAACAGAAGTTGAAAAAGTAATTAACGACCTTCGCAAGATGAGAGCTGAGCAAAATCGTCCACCACATGAGCACAAAGAAGGAGAGACCGAGGAAGAACACGCCAAAGCCCACGCCGAAATAAAAGAAGAGGATTGGCCAGAACTAAATGATGAGTTTGCAAAATCTTTCGGAGAATTCAAAAATGTTGCAGAGTTAAAAGACAAGATAAAAGCTAATTTAAAAATTGAAAAAGAGACTGAGAAAAAAGATAAGGCTAGACTAGCTATCGTAGAAGAAATTATCAAAAAAACAGAAGGCGAAGTTCCCGACATCTTGATAAAAAGTGAAACAGATAAAATGTTATTCAGATTGGAATCAGATATCACTAATGCTGGTCTAAACTTCAAGGATTATTTAGAAAAGATCGGCAAGAAGGAAGAAGACTTGAGAAACGAGTGGAAACAAGATGCCGAGAAACGAGCGAAACTCCAAATGATTATCAATTCAATTTCCGAAAAGGAAAATTTGAAGCCGACGAAAGAAGAAATTGAAAAAGAAGTTGCTCGGGTTATGCAAGTTTACAAAGATGCTGATATCACCCGAGCCAAAACTTATGTGGAACAAGTCTTAGGCAACGAAAAAGTTTTCAAATTCTTAGAAGAACAATAAAAAAATAAAAAGACTCGCCTATCCCGGCGGGTCTTTTTTATACCAACCAAAAGAAATAAACCAAGACAAGGCAAAATATAAAAGTATAAAAGCAAAAGCTAAATACTCAAAATCATTTTGTAAATCCTGAATTATCTCTTTTTTTCTTAAAAATTCAAATATTAAAATATAAATAACGAGACTGACCATCATCCCAAATTTTCCGAGAAACGATCTGTCTGTTTTTAAGTTATTTATATATAGGACTGATGAAACAATCACCAGCCCCAAGCTCATCATTAAAATGATGGCGTAGTTTGT
>DAOQRR010000061.1:0-1688 GCA_035355875.1 Minisyncoccota bacterium | reverse complement strand
TTTATAGGTGGTTATAGTTTTAATTCTACTAATAAGGAAATAAGATTCAGCGCAAATAGAAAGACAATAAATGAGCTCCATCAGGCAAGGGGTTATGTCTATGTGTTAGATAAAACAAAATTCACCCGAAGGTCATTCGTGGAATTTATTTCTCTTGAAGAAGTCACCCCTAAAGATGTCATTATTGTAACTGAAAAAGATTTACCAAAAAACATCCTAATTAAAGATTTTTAAATTCAAGACTAAATTATTAAATAATTTTTATTTTTATGACCAAAATTGTTGTCGTCAATGACAAGATGCAAAAAAATTACCGATATTTATTAAGCGAACCAACTGGTAAAAATTTTCGAAGTGATTTTAAGCCTGATCTATCACCAAAACAAATGTTAGAATTGGGTGTTTTTGGTGGTAAGTATATGACCGACTGTAAAAATGAATTTCCAAAAAGCTGGTTCCAAAAAGCAAAGCTCTCTCCTTCTAAAAAAAAATCCTGAATTAAATTATTTTAAAAAAGACGCTAGCCAGCCTCTGTCTGTTTGGATTAAAAAAGGTTGGATAAACAAAGAACACGATCCAAGAGGTTGGTTCCAGTGGTATTGTCGTTATTATTTAGGTAGAAGACTAGACAAGGAAGACGATCGTCAAATAAAAAGATGGCGGGCTATGGCAAGACACATCGGACAGATTAAGAAAAATTGTCGAGAGGGAGATTTGTTTTGCCGGCCAAAGCAAAGACAAGCCCTATTCCACTGGGGCTATGATAGCCGTAAAATATAAAAAACTTACCCAATAAATAGATAAGTTTCAATTACTCTAAGGCAACAATCACTTCTTTAAACAAAGCAGGATCTATCTTAAGGATTGTATCAGCCCTCATTATAAGGTCTCTGGTGTCTCTTTGCCCTTCTAGAAGAACAGAAAATTCTCTCTTGTCTTTACTTCCCTGCGTTACAACAAGACAGCAAGATTCTTTCTGCCACACTACTTGGACAAAATCTAAAACTCCTTGTCCAGCCATATAATATATGACCGACAAAAATAAAAATATTAATTTCATTTCCTAAAAACATTAATTTCGTCTATAATATACCCTAGCTGAGAAAAAATCAATTTATTTAAAAATTTCCTCTGCTTATTATTAATTAGTAAAATTTTCACAAACTATTTATGGTAAAAATAAAATCTGTTAGTGCACGACAAATATTAGACTCCCGAGGGAAACCAACAATTGAAGTTTCTTTATCTTCCTCTAATTTTAAAGAAGTTGCATCTGTCCCTTCTGGGGCTAGTACTGGAATACACGAGGCCTTAGAATTGAGAGATAATGATCCAAAATATTATGCAGGATTAGGCGTCAATCAAGCGGTTTCCAATGTGCAAAAAGAAATTGCTGAAAAAATTATAGACAAAGAATTTGACCAAAAAACTCTAGATCAATTCTTGATTGACCTAGATGGAACCCCAAATAAATCTAAGCTTGGAGCTAACGCTATTTTGGGGGTATCAATGGCTTTTGCTAAAGTTGAAGCTAAAGAAGAAGGTTTAGAGCTTTATGAATACCTAGCCAAACTAGCAGAGAATAAAAATTATAAATTCCCTGTCCCCATGCTAAACATTATTAATGGCGGACAACATGCAGATAGTGGCTTGGATATTCAAGAATTCATGTTGGGACCAGTCGGTTT
>DAOQRR010000060.1:0-1698 GCA_035355875.1 Minisyncoccota bacterium | reverse complement strand
TGTTTTATCAAATCCTTGATAGAATAGCTTTAAAATGCTATGTTTAAAATTATTAGAGACCCTTTATGCCAGAAAGACCTATTGGAGAGGTGCCAGAGCGGTTGAATGGGATGGTTTCGAAAACCATTGTGGCCAAAAGCCACCGGGAGTTCGAATCTCCCTCTCTCCTCCATCTATCTCTTGGTATGGACTATTGTTATAGTCCATACCAAGAGATAGTAGGAAGAAAAGGAGATTCGAAGGCGGAGGGCCGACGGGCCCGAGCCCGTACTTGAGGAAAATTTCACCAGAAATTTATCCGAAAGCGAATCTCCCTCTCTCCTCCATCTATTTCTTAGTATGGACTATATAATATTCTATACTAAGAAATAGTAGGAAGGAAAGGAGATTCGAAAGCGGAGGGCCGACGGGCCCGACTGTGCCCTGCGTAGCTTTATGCGAAGCAGGGGGCCGTACCGAAGTCCTTCGACTTCGCTCAGGACGAAGGCGTCCCACTTCGCCAAGGCTTCGCGGGATAAAAATCTCCCATATAAATTAGTTCATTATTGCTTTAAAATATGTTTCATTTTTCAAAAAATAGAAAAGGAGCGCAAAAGATAAAAACCTTAGAAGAAGCGATTGAACACATAGAAGTTTTAGATAGCCAGCTTAAAGAAGCGCTTTTGAAAATAAAAAATCTTGAAGAAAAGAATATTTTTTCTTTTCAAAAATTTAACCTAATTAGGTTTAATCATTTTGATGGAATGGGAGGGGACCAAAGTTTTTCTTTATGTTTATTGGATAAAGAAGACAATGGCTTTGTTATTACTTCTATTTTTACCAAGCAAGGAACTAGGATTTTTGCAAAACCAATAGAAAAAGGAAAATCTAATTACGAATTATCAGAAGAAGAGAAAAAAGCAATAGAAAAAGCAAAATAGAAGTCCCGCCACGAGTGTGGCTTAAGGTTTTTTTAGAAAGAAAAAACTTAGATAATTTTTAAAACTTACAGTAAGTATGGAAGAAGAAAAAATAACAACTAAAGATATTACGAAAAGACCGCCAGTGGTGGTTGTTTTGGGGCATGTTGATCATGGTAAAACTTCTCTTTTGATGGCGATTAAGGATTTTAAAATTTTGAGCAAGGAATCAGGCGGAATCACTCAACATGTAGGAGCTTATCAGATAGAGCACAATGACAAAAAAATCACTTTTATTGATACTCCTGGCCATGAATCTTTTTCTGCTATTCGTTCGCGCGGATCAAAAGTAGCTGATATTGCAATTTTAGTAGTAGATGCGGCCGAGGGAGTAAAAAAACAAACCAAAGAATCAATTGCTCATATTAAGAATGCTAATCTTTCTACAATCGTAGCTTTAAATAAAATAGATAAACCAGACGCTAATCCAGAAAAAGTTAAACAGCAATTAATGGAAGAAGATATTATCGTTGAGTCTTATGGCGGGCAAGTGCCGAGTATAAATATTTCTGCCAAGACCGGTAAGGGCATTGACGAGCTTTTAGATTTAATTTTATTAGTTTCGGAAATAGAAGAATTAGAATGCGATATGTTTTCCTCAGCCCAAGGGACGATAATTGAGGTTTATCAAGATTCTCGTCGCGGTCTTACTTGTACAGCGATTATGGAAAAGGGGGTTTTAAAACAAGGAGATTATATTGGCACAGAATTGGCTTGTGGGAAAGTTAAGAACTTAGAA
>DAOQRR010000059.1:0-1703 GCA_035355875.1 Minisyncoccota bacterium | reverse complement strand
CCAAAAATCCAGATAACCACTTGGATAGTGGGCATGTTCTGCTAAATATTTGTCCCGATCGCGATAAGACGGATGGTCTAAAAATTCATCCACATTGTATTTATCAAAGAATTCTTGAGTTCCAGGAATAGTGTCCTTAAATCTTAATTGAGAAATTAGCTCCTTATAATGAGCTCCGGAATTATCTTCATTAATCGCATAATACTCTGTTTTTAACAGTGGTTTATTTTTAAAATCCGGACCAGTAAACATGTCTGTTCGATCATAATAAAGTATTTTAGATGGTCTGGTTTGCGGATTGGCATTAAAATAATTCTCCCAGTACTCTTTACTAGAAATAGTGTTGTCGGCCGACGGCCTTTCCAAAAATAATCTAAAAATGTTTTTGTCGGGAAAACGTTGATATATTTCACTATTTAGATAAAAACTTAAAAGCTGGTCAGCGGGTTCATTGGAATCAAACCTAAAAGCAGTAACAAAATCTTTAAACAAAGTTGTTTTATTGGCTTTAAAATAGGCCATCGCTTTTTCTCCATGTCCGCCCGGATGTTGGGGAGAAAACAGGTTGCTGCTCGAGAACGAATATGGTAAACATCCATAGGCATATTCCCTATCATCACGAATAAGCTGTTCCTCTAATTTAATAAATCCAAACTTCCGGGCTAGTTCAATAACCTCTGGCCTATCAAAGAATTCTATATCTCTTGATGGAAGAGAAGGTCCAGATTCTTTCCATGACCAGTAATCGTTTCTTATCTTAGTTAGCGCTGAATTAAATTCTAACCTGGCCTGGTTAATCTCGGTCAATTGATCTCTGCATTCGGAACAGACCGTTGGCTGGCGATTTTTATCTAAAACATATTTAGACCCGCTAGCTTTATCAACAGGCACATTTTCCGGAATACAAACAACGCCCAGATCCAATGGGATACCTTCACCAGCACTCCAGGCCACCTGATCGTTGTGTTGATCTTTTTGCGAAGATCTTGGGTGTTCTGGGTTTAAATTGTGCTGAAAATTTTTAGCTATAACCTCAACTGGAAAATAAAAGTATATAGTATAACCTGCTTCAGCTCCATAATCTTCTAAAATATGGTTATAACCAAAATGCGTGGCTGAGCAGTCTGGTTTTGGACAAGCCGCAAAAAGTTCCCGGTTAAAAAAATCATGCATAAACATTTTAACAGCCTCGTCTTTCGGTAAATCAATCGGTCTTTTGGTCCGCCAGTATGACGATAAAAGATCCTCGCGGATATATATTTTAGCGTAATCGGCCTTGGAAAGAATATGATCAACCAACGATCCAAGCCGGCCAGACTCTAGTATTGGCTTAAATCCATCGATCACTTGTCCCTGCCCACCGCAATGAACACCAACCGTTTCACGTAACCCAAAACGAGTCACATGAGAAAAATAGAGCCCGGAGAGCCTGTTAGCCAATGAAAGATAGTCAGCCAAATTCATCTTAGCAATATTATCCGCTGATAAAAGCCGATCTTGCTCGTCTTTGGTCAGCGGAGTTTTTTGCATCAATTCCACAATAGCCTGATTGTATTTATTCTTTATTTCAACGAGACAATCTTTCATTTGATTGTTTTTCAATCTACTTATAGCAAAATCTAGCAATTTTTTATCTGCTAAATATTTTTCCGACTTAAAAATCTTGCCCCAAAAATTATTCTTTAATCTATCATAGGCATCTA
>DAOQRR010000058.1:0-2006 GCA_035355875.1 Minisyncoccota bacterium | reverse complement strand
ATCCTCGCTAAAGCATCGGATATTTTTGCTTTGCAAAATCGGATGAAATATGAAGTAGTTCATATTTCATAGCCACCTCTCCAGTATTTAAAAATGACAAACTTTAACTTAACTATACTATTTAATCTTTTCTCAAACAAAACTATGGCTTCGTGCCCTCCCGGGCCCTTCCCTATATCCTCGCTAAAGCATCGGATATTTTTGCTTTGCAAAATCGGATGAAATATAGAGAGTTCATATTTCATAGCCACCTCTCCAGTACACATAAAAACAAACTTACGCCCTAAACATTACCTTATTTTCTGTCTTTTTTCAAGCTAAAACAAAATAGGCCGATGGCCTATCTTGTTTCTTTTAGTTCTCTCTTAAACAGACTAACTATGTCTTTAGGTTTTTTCTTGGCTATATAGAAAAGATAGAATATTTCTAAAGCACCAAAAGTGTTAAGAATAATCAACAAGACAAACCATGTTTTATCTCTATTTCTAGCCGCTGTCCACAAAGCGTAACCTTTCCACGGCAAAACCCAAATCACATTAATAATAAAAAACCAAATATTTCCTTGAGCTAATGATCCTATTTCCATACCACCCTATTTTAGCAAAAATATGTTTTTAGGACAATTATGCTAATATATAGATAAGCCATGAAGTATTTAGGTATAGATTATGGGGAGAAGAGAATTGGTTTATCGTTGTCGGATGAATTAGGCTCTTTAGCTTTTCCTTATAGAATAATCATCAATGATAATCAAGCTTTTGACGCTATTCACAACATTTGCGGGGAAGAAAATATTATAGAAGTTATTTTGGGGCACTCCGTTAATTCCGAGGGTCAAGATAATTTGATAATGGAAGAAGTAAAGAAGATAAAACAAAAGATAGAACAAGATCTCAGTCTCCCGGTTCATTTAGAGAAAGAGTTTATGACCACAATCCACGCCCGTGATTATTTAGAACAAAATGATATTTATGGTAAAGATAAAAACAACGCCAGGCAAAACCCAAAGAAAAAAATAGATAGAGCAGACGCAGTAGCGGCTACTTTAATTTTACAAAGATATTTAGATAGAAAGAATAATTAAAAGTAATTATTAAAATAAAATATGGAATACATAAGTTTTGAAGATTTTAAAAAATTAGATATTAGATTAGGAACAGTTAAAGAAGTTTCTGTGGTTCCAGAAACAGACAAGCTTTTGTGTTTTCAGTTAGACTTTGGTGAGAAAGACGAAGAAGGGAATACAAAATTAAGACAAATAGTCTCAGGGCTTCATGAGTATTATCCTGAATACGAGAAATTAGTTGGTAAACAATTACTTTATATAATTAATCTTGAACCCAGAAAAATAAAAGGTTTTGAATCAAACGGAATGTTAATGGCCGTTGATGGTTCTGATGGTCGCCCCGTTTTTTTAATACCAGAAACTGAAGTCCCAACCGGTGCTCGAGTTCACTAAAATGCTTGACCCAATTACTTTAATTAAAGCTGTTGGTGTTATCGGAATTATTCTGATTGTTTTTGCTGAGACAGGATTATTTTTTGGATTCTTTTTTCCCGGAGACTCTCTTTTGTTTACTGCTGGTATTTTTGCATCGCAGGGATTTTTTGATATTAAGATTTTACTCATTGGATGTATCGTAGCGGCTATTTTAGGAGATAGTATTGGCTACTGGTCTGGCAAGAAATATGGGCGAAAACTTTTTGAAAGAGACTCTGGTTTTTTCTTCAAAAAACAAAGGCTTTATGACGCTGAAGATTTTTACAAAAAACATGGCAAGTTTACAATTATAATTGCTCGTTTTGTTCCGGTCATCAGAACTTTTGCTCCAATTGTGGCTGGAATAGGGGATATGCATTACAAAACTTTTATTCTATACAATATTTTTGGAGGAATCTTTTGGGTTTCCTTAATGACCCTGGCTGGATATTTTTTGGGTGGACTTATTCCTAATCCAGATAAATATATTATTCCAATAGCTTTACTGATAATTTTTATTTCAGTC
>DAOQRR010000057.1:0-2007 GCA_035355875.1 Minisyncoccota bacterium | reverse complement strand
GCCCGAGTGGAGGTCAAGGGAGTGAGATATTTTATGAGTGATAACGAAATAAAATATCCACGAGAGTGACCGATTCTCGCCATTTTTAAACCTTATTTTATAAATCTATTTTTGGTATAAATATAAAAATATAAACAAGGCTAAGTGTACCTTACAACCATTTGACTTTATGCATAAAATATGTTATCATTGGGGTCAAGAAGCAATATTGCTTTGAAACCATTAAAAAATAAAAAAATGGAGAGAATCACGAAAGAAAAAATGGGAGAAATCGCTCTCGTTATTCTAAAAGAAAGGGCAAAGAGAGAAAGAATTCCTAATGCCAATGAGTTAAAAAGGGTTCTTGGAAATGTTTCTAAAGATCTTGGTATTCCCCAAAAAGACCTGGCTTGTTTCTGGGTTAATTTATACCAAAAAATTTTTGAAGAAACAATTTCAAGCACCAAAAAAATTATTTTTGATGAATAAGAATAATTGGGGACAGGTGTGAGCTTCGGCTCCCTAAAGGGGTAATTTGCTGTCATGACCACAGCAAGAACAAGAACCCGGCCTCCCCCTAATTTTAACTAAAGAGCGATATCAAATCGCTCTTTTTTTAATAATTCTTACATTCCCTAAATACTATTGCTAAAAACCAACTAATATGATAGTATCTCTTAGTAGGTAATCTATTTATTTCTATCGGAAAATACACATTGAGAGAAAGAATCAACAATCAAATAAAAGCGCCCGAGGTTAGAGTGATCTCAAACGAAGGTGATAATCTTGGTGTTTTGAGTGTTAAAGAAGCTCTTGCTAAAGCTGAAAGTTTGGGTCTGGATTTGATTGAAATATCTCCTAATGCAAAACCCCCTATAGTTAAAATAGCAGATTACGGTAAGTATAAGTACGATCAAAACAAAAAACAAAAAAAGACTAAAGCTGGAACTAAGCTAACTGAAACTAAGTCTATTCAAATCAAGATAGGAACCGGAGAAAATGACTTAGCTCTTAAGGCTAGAAAAGCTTCAAAGTGGTTGGGAGAGGGGCATCGCATAAAAATAGAATTATTTTTATCAGGACGTTCTAAATATATGCAAGAGTCTTTCTTAAAAGACCGCTTGGATAGGGTCTTACACTTAATTACCGAAAACTTTAAAATTGCCGAAGATTTTAAAAAGGGTCCTAAGGGTCCAATAATTACTATAGAAAAAGATAAATCATAAATTATGGCTATCAAAACAAATAAATCATTAACTAAAAGACTTAAAATTACCAAAAAGGGTAAGATTTTATCTCGCGCCCCTGGTTTTAATCATTTTAATGCTAAGCAATCTAGAAAAAAACAATTAAATGGTCGCAAGCTAAAAGAGCAAAAGTTTTCAAATAAAATTAAAAGAACTTATTTACCAAATATCTAAAAATAAAATATGACAAGAGTTAAAAATGGAATAATAAAAAATAAGCGTCGAAAAAATATTCTATCCCAAGCTAAGGGTTTTCGTTTTGGGCGTAGCACTAAGGTTATTCAAGCTAAAGAGGCTCTAATGCATGCCGGTAATTATTCTTTTGATCACAGAAAAAATAAAAAAGGAGATGCTAGAAAAAATTGGACACTTAGCTTAAATGCTGCTATCCGCCCCTTCGGTATGTCTTATAGTGTTTTAATAGATAAACTTAAAAAGAAAAATATCACCCTGGATCGTAAAATCCTATCAGATTTAGCTCGAAAAAACCCTGAAACGTTTGAAAGAATTGTAAAAAGTATCTAATACAAAAAACCACGAAAATATCGTGGTTTTTTGTATATCTAATCTACGGAAAAATCAAAAAGGGGTCAGTGTCAGAGGTCCGACCTTTGACAATTTAACTTCGCGATCGCGAAGCTGGTTGGTAAGGAAGAAAAAGATCAGACCTTTGATATTGACACTTGCCTCGCGGAAAAGATTGTTGTTTCAAAAAACATTGCGGAGGACGACGGTCCGAGCATAGGAATTTGAGAGCATTGAAATATCCGCGTTTTTTGGG
>DAOQRR010000056.1:0-2119 GCA_035355875.1 Minisyncoccota bacterium | reverse complement strand
ATAGATTTTCGTGTCTCAACTATGCCAGCTTATTATGGTGAAAAAATCGTTATGAGAATACTGGATGCTGAAAAAGGGTTGTATTCATTAGACGAAATGGGTATTTCAAAACAAAACCTAGAATTAATTAGAAAATGTATTTCAGCTCCATATGGATTGATTTTAATGACTGGTCCGACTGGTTCAGGAAAAACATCAACTCTTTATTCTATGTTGTCTGAAATAAGTAAGGAAGATGAAAATATTGTTTCTTTGGAAGACCCGGTTGAGTATAAGGTGGCTGGGGTTAATCAATCACAAATTGCACCGGAGATCGGATATACTTTTGCCACAGGCTTGCGATCTATTTTAAGGCAAGACCCAAATGTTATCTTAGTCGGGGAGATTCGTGATAAAGAGACGGCCGAGCTGGCTATTCAGGCAGCTTTAACGGGTCACCTTGTTTTCTCAACTCTCCACACCAATAGTGCTATTGGTGCAGTTCCTCGTCTAATAGATATGGGCATTGACCCATATTTAATTGCCCCGACTTTAAAACTTTGTATGGCTCAAAGGCTAGCCAAAAGAATACACCCCAATGGTAAAAAGAAAGTTTTGATGGACGAAGCTACCAAAGAAATGATTAATCATCAATTTGCTGATTTACCAGAAGAGTATAAACAAAAATTAGAAATTAAAGACCACATCCACGAAGCTGTTCCTTGTGAAGAGAGTGCTACGGGATTAAAAGGGAGAATAGCTTTGTTTGAGATGTTTGAAATAGATAAAGAGATGCAAGAAATAATAATGAAAAAACCTCAAGAACAAGAAATATATAAATTGGCTAGGACAAAAGGAATGTTAACTATCAGAGAAGATGCAATTTTGAAATGTGCCCAAGGGGAAATTCCATTTAGTGAGATATACAATTTCTAGTTTATTAGTTATAATTAATTTAGTATGAATTATCAAACTTTAATAAATGAATTATTAGAAAATTTACTTGCTCAAGATGGCTCGGATTTACACTTGGGGGAGGAGCGTCAGCCCGCTATTAGAATTAATGGGCAGTTAATATTTTTGGCTAATTATAAACCTTTTGATAAAGCTATTATTTTTGGGATACTTGAGGGTTTGGCTGGTAAGGAAAAATTAGAAAACCTGGAGAAAGAAAGGTCAATTGATTTTTCGGCTAGTCTTAAGGACAATGAAATTCAGATTAGAGGCAATGCTTTTTATCAAAGAGGTCTTATTTGTGTAGCGATTCGTTTACTTCCCAAACCTAAAACGATAGAAGAGCTTAACCTGCCTCCCATCCTAAAAGATTTTACCCGTAAAAAACAAGGATTCTTTTTAGTTGTTGGCCCCGTAGGACAAGGCAAATCAACAACGCTGTCTGCTATGATAAACACTATTAACCAAGAATCTTCTCAGCATATTTTAACCATTGAAGACCCAATAGAAATTTTATACAAAGCAGATAAATCAATTATAAACCAAAGAGAAATAGGGGCTGATGCTCCAGATTTTCCGCAAGCTCTAAAAGCCGCTTTTAGAGAAGATGTTAATGTTTTAATGATAGGAGAGATGAGAGATAGCGAGACAATGGCCGCAGCCGTGACAGCCGCAGAGACGGGGCATTTAGTCTTTGCAACCCTGCACACAAACAACGCTTCTCAATCAATTGACCGTATCATAGATTCATTTCCAGCTAATCAGCAAGGTCAGATTCGTTTGCAATTAGCCTCTAGTTTATTGGGTATATTTTCTCAAAGATTAATTCCTCGTATTTCTGGGGGTAGAATACCCGCTTATGAATTATTGATTAACAACAAAGCTATCGCTAATTTAATTAGAGAAGAGAGAGTTCACGAAATAGATACGGTCATAGAAACATCATCGCAAGATGGAATGATAGACATGAACAGAAGTTTAATTGACTTAGTTCAAAAAGGTGAAATTAGCATGGAAAGCGCTTACCAATTTGCCATTAACCCTAAGGCCCTAGAGCAAATGTTTTAATTATGTTATTCAATTACGAAGCAATTACAAATAGTGGAGAAAAGAAAACGGGGGCTGTTGAAGCAAACTCTAAAGACTTGGCTATTGCCGCTGTTCAGCGTCGAGGTTTAATTGTTTC
>DAOQRR010000055.1:0-2266 GCA_035355875.1 Minisyncoccota bacterium | reverse complement strand
AATCAACTGATAAATCTTTTTCTGTTAGTTGCATAGTAATTTTTGTAGTTTTTTACTTATTGTTTATATTTTAGCACCCAGATAAGGATTTGAACCTTAACCGATAGTTTTGGAGACTATTATGCTACCATTACACTATCTGGGTATAGGGATTAACCCTATTTTTTAACCTTTATTTCTTTATATCGTTTTTTATATTCTTCAACAACATCTTCTATTTCAACGATAATCTGTCCTTTGTCTAACTCAATTTTAGTGGGTCGTTCAAACTCTCCAATTTCTAGTTTTTCTTTATCAATTAAGCGTGAAACTTGACCGTTGTATTTATTGATAAAACCGCTAAGCTTGTCCAATTCGGCAATATCTTCGCTTAACTCTCCTTTAATAATAGTTTCAATGGCTGATTGGTTTTCAAAATTAAAGAATTTCTTTAATTCTTCATATTTTCCAGAGTAAATACCTTTATTAACCTTTAATCCGTTGACTACGGCCTCTCGGTCAATAATTTTTCTTGCTTCTTCTTCTATCTTAGCCGATAATCGTCTGCCTTCTTTAACAACTGCTTCCTTACTTTTTAAAATTTCTTTAATTTTTTGATTATTTAATTTGATTATACGCATATTCCCAGTCTTTAAATTTATTAAGTATATTATAATTTTTAACTACATCTTCATAGGCATTCTTGCCCATCTGCCTTCTTAATTTCTTGTCTTTGATAAGTTTCTCGGCATATTTTCTAAACTCATCTTCGGTATTGGCCAGATAGCCTGTTTTTCCGTGCTTTATAGTGTAATCATAAGGTGATTTCTTATCGCTAAATGATTGAGCTATAACTGGTATTTCAAGCATTCCCGCCTCCAAGTATTTTATATTAGATTTACACCGATTAAAGTAATTGTCTTTCCGTGGTATTAAGGCAAAGTCTAATTTAAGGCTATTAAGTTTGTCAAAGTAATCATACATCGGAACTACTGGATGCCACTCTATGTTTATTTTTTCCCAGTATTCAAACTCTTTCTTGTATAGCTTTTTAACCAGCTTAGTTTTCTTTTGTAATCCAAATAGAACCAATTGGACATCATCTCTATTTCCCAACTCTATCAGTAAATCTTTAATGTGTTCACTATCTCCATTATTAGCTACCGAACCAAAGATGCCTATTCTTACTTTATCACCCTCGTTTCTTAGCGGTGTATCCCAGTCATTAGGGTCAACACAGTTAGGTAAGACTACAACATTTTTATTTAACTCTCTATACTCTTCTGCTAAAAACTCGGTTGTGGTGGTGATTAAGTCAGCGTATCTGATAAACCTGTCAAGCATTCCGTTTTTCTTGTGATAAAACTTTCCGAGAGTGTTTCCGTCATCAACCTTATATGTGTCATCGTTATCATAAACAATTTTCTTTCCCGCCTTTTTAAGTTTAACCGCTACCTCTAATCTTTCTTGGTCATCTGGTCTATGAAATACTATTACATCGCTATTTGCCACATCGTGGGCGATGTCTTTTCTGTTAGGAGTTTTATCGGTAAGATTGGTAATATCTGTTTTCCAACCATTATACAGGGCTGGCATCATCGACCTAACATAAGCACAGCCAGTATAGCTGTTGTTTATGTAAAAGACTTTCATAACAACCCTTTAGAGCGTAAGACTTCCATCGCCGCTCTAGCTTCATCATCAATTTTTGCCTCTATCTCCATTCTTTCTTCTGCTTTACTTTTCGGCGGTAAGCTCGCATCTCTTTGTCTTTCACTTGCTGGTTTAACCATTCCAGCGTAAGGATGTCCTGGAGGGTAGACTTCTTTTCCGTCTTCATTTAAAAAAATTTTATCGTGATTTGTTATTTTTACTGTCGTTGACATAATACTTATTTGCTCTTTTAGCTCAAGCACCGCAAAGAGCTGTGGGCTTGAACTAAACAAGTATGTTAATTTATAACTTGATAATCAAATACTAACTAATACTAGGAAGCACTTGATAATACATTAACACCGTAATTGGCACGATTTAGAATTACACCGAATTGTAAATCAGCAGTCGTTACTGTGCTTAAGTATTGCGGGACATAGTTTGATTGAACACGAACTACACCAGACTGACCAGGAAGCATAGTTTCAGCCCAATGAATAGCATCTTTATGAACAATCGCATTATATTTTCCAGTTGTTTCAGAAACATAAGGGATGCGATTACTTAAAGAAACCATAACACCATAGAGCTTAGTAGCTGGTCTGTTAAGAACAGGGTCATTGCCGTCAGTGTT
>DAOQRR010000054.1:0-2373 GCA_035355875.1 Minisyncoccota bacterium | reverse complement strand
GAGGCTTAATTTCGACAGCAGTCGAAATAGCCGAGCCACGTCTTCTGACTCTCTCAGTCATCAGACTCGATGAGGTCGCGAGCTCTTACATATTTTGCGAATACTTGGAGCAAAATATTTAGTGACTTGTGACACACATAGATTTGGTATGCGAAGCATTCAACAAAAAATTAAATTTTAAAACCGCTAATTGACTTGCAAGAACAGATAAATAAGATAAAATGAAAAAGTTGGGCCATTAGCTCATTTGGTAGAGCGCTCCCATGGCATGGGAGAGGTGACCGGTTCGATTCCGGTATGGTCCACAAAAAAACACACCTCATTTATGTAGTGTGTTTTGTTATCTAGAAGAAATCTCTACTATTTAATCAGCCTTGCGAAAATCTCGCAGGCTTCAATTAGAGTATGAGATTTCTCTATATCAGAATCTTCTGGATCCACTCCATATTCGGCCTGTAAGGCCAAAAAGAATTCAACTAGATCCAGGGAGTCAAGACCTAAATCCAACACAAAATTAGATTCGGGCCTAATTTCAGCCTCATCTAGGCTAAAATTATTTTTCAGGTAGTCCTTGGCTACCTGAAAAATTTCTTCTATTTTCTTTTCCATAATATTTATTTTTATTTGTCTCCACATTACCCCAATATGTCTAATAAGTCAAACACCGCGTGACTTGTATTATTTCTCTATGCTATAATTTATATTATGAAACAAACAAGATTAGACGCATTATCAGATGGCATCTTCGCCATTGTTATGACTATTTTAGTCTTTGAAATAAGAATCCCTTATTTTTCCGGCTCCTTACCAGATAAAGAGATATTTGATCTCCTAATTAGTATTTTGCCTCTCTTGATAAATTATATTTTAAGTTTTTCGTTGTTATTTACTTATTGGCGATCTAATCATTTCATCGCTTCTGTCTTGGCCAAAAACATAGATGTTCATTTCTCTAACCTAAATGGATTATTTTTATTCTTAGTTGCCCTTATCCCCTTCTTCTCCAACTTCTTGGGTAATTACCCCAATTCAAAAGTAACAGTCATCGCTTTCGCTGTTAATGTTATTCTGATTGGTTTAGTTTTATTTGTCATGAGAAGATATGCTATTAAATCTAAAAACATAGAAAATACTCCTTTTACGGAGATAGAAAACTCCCACGCCTATGTACATATTCTATTTCCCGTTTTCTCAGCTATTGTCGCTATTATAATTTCTTTCTTCAGCACCACAACAGCCATCTTTGTCTTAACCCTAGCCATCTTGTTTAACCTATCAAAAAATGGCACCAGATATCTTTTTGGCTTTTTAGATTTATTTCGTAAAAATAAAATAGAAAACCTTAATCCTTAGTCAGGGCCATATCAATAGAGTGAGTTAAAAACTCTACCATATTAGAGCCGACAGACAATAAAGAATTATTTAGAACTGAATTATCTTGATATTCAGGAATAGTATTTATCTCAATAATATATATACCATTACGATTAATAATAAAATCTATTTTAGAATAATGCCTAAGATTTAATTCTTTGTGTATTTGTTTGGCTATTTTTTCTATTTCTTTACTCTGACTTGTTGGAAAATTACCTGGGCAAACAATTTTCATCTTTCCAGAATTTTTTAATTCACTATCACAGAAAGCTTTATCCTTTGGAATTATAATTTGAGCCGGCGGAAAAGTATAAATATCTTGTCCCCGAAAATTATTAATTGAAACAATAGAACCCTCCTGCCCTTTAATATATTCCTCTGCAATTAAGCTACTGTCAGCCTCTACTCCAGATAAAAAAGCTTGAACCAAATCTTCTATTGAGTTACAAATAGAAACACCTAAAGAAGAGCCACCGGTTAAAGGCTTAATAATCCAAGGGGGTGACAATTTAGCCCAAACATCTCTTGCTTTGTTTGTGGCATACTCTTTTTTCTGCTCTCTAATTTCACTTTCGTTTTGACTAGAATCTAAATCTCTAAAATAAGCGGGAAAAAGTAAGTGGCGGGGGCTTCTAATTTTCAAATTAGACAAAGCCATCTTCGTAGTATTCTTGTCATAACTTAAAGCAGAAGTAACAGAATCTGAACCAACATAAGGAATATCAAGCTGATCTAATATTTGCTGTATTTTTCCATCTTCCCCAAAATCTCCATAAATTGTATTTATGGCCACATCCACTTGCTCGGCTATTTTATCTAAATTAGTTAAGACTCCATTTAGATACCACTTTTCTCCCTGATCAATAAAAATATCTACCAATTTATAAGAATCCCTCATTTTCTCTAGAGAGAAATAAGAAATAACCCGACTACCATTTTCTAGACTATTTTTAGTCCGGTTGTTTAGATTACCCCTAATAACTCCGACTCTTTTCATAT
>DAOQRR010000053.1:0-2394 GCA_035355875.1 Minisyncoccota bacterium | reverse complement strand
AGGCTTTTGCTTTAGTTAGGGAAGCTTCAGTCAGGACCAGAGGTGAACGACACTATGATGTCCAACTCGTTGGTGGTATTGCTCTTCATTTAGGAAATGTTGCTGAGATGAGAACGGGAGAAGGAAAAACATTAGTTGCCACATTACCAGCTTATCTTAATGCTCTTTATAATAAGGGAGTTCACATTGTGACTGTCAATGATTATTTGTCACGTAGAGATGCTGTTTGGATGGGCGAGCTTTTTTCTTTGTTGGGCATAACTGTTGGAGTTATTAATTCTCAATCAACTTCATTTATTTATGATCCCACTCATAAGAACGAAGAAGATAATAGTGACATTGGAGCTTTCAAAGTTCAGTATGAATTCCTAAGACCTTGTTCAAGAAAAGAAGCTTACCAGTGTGACATTGTTTACGGGACGAATAATGAATTTGGTTTTGATTATTTAAGAGACAATTTAGCTAGAAATATAAATGACATAGTCCAGCGGGAACATTTTTATACTATTGTTGACGAGGTGGACTCTATTTTAATAGATGAATCAAGAACCCCACTTATTATTTCGTCTCCAGCTGAAGAAAGCGAAGATTTGTATTATACATTTGCTAAAATTGCCAAACAATTAAAACCAGAAGAAGATTATACCGTAGACGAAAAATTGAAAGCTATTTCTTTGACTGACCACGGCATTACATTAGCCGAATCCCTTTTGGGTATTTCAGATATTTATACAGAAAAAGGAATTAAATATGTTCACCACCTAGAAACAGCAGTTAAGGCTCGCTCGCTTTTTGAAAAAGATAAAGATTATGTGGTTAAAGACGGGGAAGTTATTATCGTTGATCCCTTTACTGGTAGAATGCAACCAGGCAGGAGGTGGAGTGACGGTATACACCAAGCTATTGAAGCTAAAGAAGGAGTTAAAATAGAGAAGGAAACACGAGCAGTGGCTTCTATTACTTATCAAAATTATTTTAAATTTTACAAAAAATTATCAGGTATGACCGGAACAGCCGAGACTTCCAAGGAGGAATTCTTAAAAGTTTACGGGCTTGATGTTATTGTTATACCAACTAATCGTCCTATAAACAGGCGTGATTATACAGATTTAATTTACCAGACCGAAAAGGGTAAATTTATGTCTGTCGCCAGAAAAGTTAAAGAGCTTAATGATAAGGGTCAGCCGGTCTTATTAGGAACAGTTTCAATTGAAAAAAACGAACTTCTATCAGCTTATCTAACTCAAGCTGGTGTTCCTCATACCGTCCTTAATGCTAAGAACCACGAACGAGAGGGAGAAATTATTGCTAACGCTGGAAGACTTGGGGCAGTGACCGTAGCCACAAACATGGCAGGTCGTGGAGTTGATATTAAATTAGGAGGAGTTCCTTTTGATAAACAAAAATATGAAGAAGTTAAAGCTTTAGGCGGGCTATTTGTTATTGGGACAGAAAGGCATGAAGCAAGGCGTATTGATAACCAGTTGCGAGGACGAGCGGGTCGTCAAGGAGATCCAGGATCAACCCAATTTTATGTCTCAATGGAAGATGATTTAATGAGAGTTTTTGGTTCTGACCGAATGAAAAATATGATGGGTAAAATGGGCGTTCCTGAAGATGAACCAATAGAAAATAGATTTATATCTAATGCTCTTGAAGGAGCCCAGGCTAAGATTGAAGGGTTTCATTTTGATTCAAGAAAACACACCCTAGAGTATGACAATGTTCTTAGTCACCAAAGAAAGATAGTTTATGATAGACGAAGAATAATGCTAAGTGGAAATCAGGACGAATTAGAGAAGTTCCTTAATCAAATAATTTCTGAAAAACCAGAGATGGAAGATATCATCAAGCAAAAAAGATCAGCTCTAGGAGATGGAATGTTTTTCGAGACCATTAGAAGGATTGCTTTATACACAACAGACTTACTTTGGGTTGATCACCTAGAAACCATGGAATACACAAGAAGCTCTGTAAACTTAAGAGCTTATGGACAAAGAGAGCCATTAGTTGAATACAAAAAAGAGGGCCTTCGGTTATTTAGAGAAATGGAATTTAATTTTATTGAAAAAGTTAGTTCTTTGGTTGGTACCATAAATGTAGAGAGTAGGGAAAGAGAAAGAAGTGACGAACAGGATAAAATAGAATCAAAACCAGAATTAATCTTAAGCTCATCAGAGGGGGGAAGTACCCTGGGGACAATTAGAAAAACCGAAAAAAAGATAGGCCGAAATGATCCTTGCCCATGTGGTTCTGGTAAAAAATACAAGCATTGCTGTGGAAAAAACGCGTAATTTGTTTACTTAAAAAATATTTTTCTTTTTCTAAAAAAGCTTATTTACCAACTGTTTTTTAGCCATAATAGTGATTTTTGTCAAAAAGCAGGAAAAAGCC
>DAOQRR010000052.1:0-2456 GCA_035355875.1 Minisyncoccota bacterium | reverse complement strand
ACTTGGGCTAAACAAATACTTGGTATGAAGCCAGCTGTTGAAAGAGATGTTATTAGTAGAATTATGAGAATGGATAAGATATTAAATCCTGAAAACGAAAAATCTTTTTTAAGAGAATTGGCTAGCAAAAAACTGGGTGTTGATATTACTATTGAGGAAGCTAGAAAAATCACCAAATTATCTAATAAAATAAAATCATTGGAGAATTTTACCGATAAAGCTGGTCGTATTAAATATGGACGAGCTAGAATGGATTTAGTTGATTATGTCAATAAGCTATCTGGCAAAAAGGCTAATTTAGTTAAGAATATAATAGGACTTCCAAGAGCAGTCTTGGCTACTCTTGACCTGTCTGCTCCATTAAATCAAGGCTGGGGTATGCTTTCTCGCAAAGAGTTTTACAAGAACCTATCCACAATGTTTAAGGCACTTAAAAACGAGGATAACTTCTTAAATATACAGGCTGAGATAATGACTAGAGATACTTTTAAGAGAGCCAAGAAAGCTGGTCTGAGAATAAACGACTTAGGAGAGAACCTAGAACTTCGTGAGGAAGCCTTTATGACCACCTTGTTAGACAAAGTCCCTGGAGTTTCAGCTTCTCAAAGAGCCTATACTTCGTTTCTTAATAAACTAAGAATGGATGTATTTGATGATTTACTAAGTAAGGCTGAAATAGCTGGTGAAGATGTTGGACTTGGTTCAAAAGCCGCAGAAGATATTGCTACAATAGTTAATGCTTTTACTGGTGGATATGGTAAAACCGACCCATTATTAAATGCTCTTTTATTTTCTCCAAGAAGGGTTAGGTCTGCTGTTAAGATATTAAATCCTTGGACTTATATTAACCCCAAAACCAGCAAAACTGCCAGAAAAGCAGCTATAAGAAATTTGTTAGGTAGCTTGGCTATGACTGGTAGTGTTATTGCTTTAGCAGGATTACACGGGGCGGTAGAAACAGAAGAAGACCCCAGAAGCTCTGATTTTGGAAAAATTAAGGTTGGAGATACTAGGTTAGATATATCTGGGGGAATTGCCGGTTATGTTATTTTATTGTCAAGGATATTAAGTGGTGAAATAAAATCATCTAATACTGGAGCAATTAAAAAATTAGGCAATAATTATGGTTCTACTAGTGGTTTTGATTTAACCGCGGAACTGAAAGTGACCCTTAATTTTATAAGAAATAAATTATCACCGCTAGCTTCTTTAATTATTGATGTGCTAACAGGAGAAAATGCTGTTGGTGAAAAGAAAACGCCCACACAATCAGTTATAGACAGATTTAAGCCAATGTTTTTGAAAGATGCCTATGAAGTTTTAACCGAAGACCCTGAAGCTAAAATACTTATACCCTTTGCCTTGTTTGGCGGTGGATTATCTACCTATTCTATATCAGAAGATTGGACTACAAAAGATACCAAAGAAATGGCTCAATTCAAACAAAAAGTTGGTGAAAAAGAATTCAAAGCGGCTAATGAAAAATACAACCAGATAATTAGAAAAGAAATTGAAGCCCTAAAAAAAACCGACAAATATAAGAAAATGACACCCGATGAACAATTAAAAGAAATAACCAAAATTAAAGATAAAGCCAAAAAAGATATTTTTAAGCAATATAATTTTCAGTATAAGAAGTCTTTACCTAGTAAAAAATAGTCTTTACTTAAAATGTAAGGTATGATATAATATAATTAAGTTAATTTAATAAGCTACTTGTATGATGGGGCGGTTTTATACCGATTATACAAGGGCAAAAAATGTATGTTATTAAAAAATCAAGCTGATATTTCAGCTCAAATCCCGTTACCAGTAGAAAATGTTGATAACGGACAAAAGGCAGTTTCTGTTTCTGAGCCATCGGTTCAATTATATTATTACAACGGCAATGTATTAACAGCAGACTCAGGACAACCAGCTAATAATTTAGTTATTGCTAAACTTATTAACGGCTCTGTTCTAAACTCAATTGGAAGCGCAATTGCTACCAAAAACAACACTTCTCTGTCTTTTACTTCAACAGCATTAACAAAAGAAGTAGAAATAGACTGGAGTATTGCTGAAAAATACTCTCAAGCTTCTGGAGAAACTCTTTTAAGAGAACTAACTAATGGTTTAGACGTTGGTGAATATATTGTTGATTATAGAACTGGAACTATTTATGGTAAAAAAGCTTCCGCTCAAACTACACTAACCAATGTTACCTATAAATATGCTTCTTCTAGTGCTACCATAGTTACTGGAGATGTTCAAATTGGTGCTGTTGAAATTAAGGACGCTTCTGCTGACAATAGAGCTACTGTTGTTAGGGCTGATGCTGCTAAAACTGGTAGCACAATGGTGTTAATGACACAAAACATTGATAGTTCTGGAAACATTGGTGGTGGTTCTAGTCCTAGCACCATAGCAGATTATAAAAGCCCTGCTGATTTTACTGCTACTTATACCTCTAATAC
>DAOQRR010000051.1:0-2675 GCA_035355875.1 Minisyncoccota bacterium | reverse complement strand
ATCATGCAAATCTGTCAAGCCCTTAGTCATCTTTGGCTCTCTCTCAAAAACATCAATGGCTGCTCCTTTTATAACATCATCTTCTAGGGCTTTAACTAAGGCGTTTTCGTCTATTACAGCTCCCCTTGAGGTATTCACAATGAAAGCATCTTTTTTCATGGTGGCTAGTGTTTCCTTGTTGATTAAATGTCTAGTGCTAGGAAGTAGCGGAACATGTAAAGACAAAATATCAGCTTGTTTAATGACCTCTGCTGTCTCTAATTTCTCTGTTTTGTCCATCCTTTCTAATTCAATGCTTGGTTTTAAGTCACTATAAATAATCCTAGAGCCAAAACCGTAATGTAATATCTTAGCCACTTCTGTTCCTATTTGTCCAACTCCAATAAGACCAATTGTTTTGCCTCGTAAATCTGTTCCGACTAATAAATCAGGATCCCAGCCTCTATATTTACCACTTCTCATAAATCTATCCCCTTCTGCTACCCTGGCTGTTAAGCAAAGCATTAAAGCCACCGTGTGTTCAGCCACAGCTACCGCTGATGTTCCTGGCGTATTGGAAACTTGGATTCCCCTCTTTTTACATTCTTCTAAATCAACATTATCAAAACCAACAGAGAAATTACAAAAGAATTTTGCCGTCGGGCAAGCATCAAAAACTTTTCCATCTAATTGGTCGGTTAAAAATGAAATAACTCCGTCATAAGGTTTTTTCTTTAAGGCCTCTATGAGCTGTTTTTGAGTTGGTGGTTTTTTGAATTTTCCAATGTCAAAAGAGATACCTTTTTGTCTTAATAATTCTAGCCCCGTATTTGGAATTGGTCTGGTGATAAATATATGTTTATTCATTTCTTTTTTTAATTATTAACCTATTAAAGTTGACCCCCTATATTTTTCAGCCACTAAAGCAATTTTATCCATAAAAGCCACAGCTTCCACTGGATATTTTCCTCTAGCTGATTCTTCCGAAAGCATTACTCCGTCGGCTCCATCCACAATAGCATAAGCCACATCAGAAACTTCGGCTCGCGTTGGAATTGGGTTATGTTCCATTGAAGACAGCATTTCCGTTGCTACGATAACCATTTTACCGGCCTTTTTAGCTTCTTCAATTATATGATGTTGGATAAAAGGAATTTCTTCTAATGGAAACTCGTTTCCTAAATCTCCCCGAGCCACCAAGACTCCATCTGCTTGTTCTAATATAGATTCTAAGTTCTCATATGCTTGCCTCCTTTCAATTTTGGCAATAATCTTTTGTTGCCCCCCATCTTCTTCAATCAATCTTCTTAATTCTAAAATATCATTACAGCAACAGACAAAAGACATAGCAACATAATCAACCCCTTCTTTAATTCCAAAGGCTAAATCGTCGCGATCCTTTTTTGTAATAACACTTTGCCCCAAGTCTCCTCCAAAGTGGTGACCCTTCTCATCTTGAACTCTTGGCCCAGACAAATCTTGCATTATAGGCACCCGAAGATCCATCTCTTTTTCCAGTTCTCTAATTATCTTTATAATATCTCTAAACCAATCGTGGTCGTTCCAAGAAAAATTAAGCCGAAACATATTGGCGTGATTTTCCATCATCTTACGGATGATTTCTTTTTTGTTACTAGCTGGTCCCACGGTGGCAATTATTTTAGTTAAAGATTCCATATTTTTCAAATTAAAAATTATTAATGTCTTTATTATACACTAAAAAATGTTTTTAATTAAATTAAAATACCGACTAAAAAGTCGGTATTTTAACAGCTTATTTTTTCTTGTCTTTCTTTGGCTTTTTCTTTTCTTTACGATGGGTTTCTCCTTTCATATGTTTAGATAAAATTATTTTTAATAATACTTTCATTATACTACCTATTAGAATTAAATAAATAGTCTAGCAAGTCTAATATCTAAATAACTAATATCGTGACCTTCTTTTTCTAATAATTCTTTAATCGGTTTGAGTTTGCCCTTATCTTCTTTATTCTTTATTTTACTCTGGGCTCTTTTTACTAGCTTAATTATTTCACTTTGCGGTTTTATTTGACTCTTTTTAATTTTTGGATTAGAGGCAACAATTTTTTCTATGTGAGATAAAATGGTTTCGGTGGTAAGATTTCTTTCCTTGGCTATTTCTTTTATCTTAAGCCCCGATTCTAATAATTTTTTGGTTTCTTCTAGCGTGGAAATCTTTGTATCTCTTACTCCCCTATTAGTTTTTCTGTTTTTGCTAATTTCAATTTCCCCACCCATTTTCAAAATAAAATCATTTTCTAATTTTTGCTGTTCTTGGCTACTTAACTTGGTAAATAAAATTTTATTTTGTGCACTTTGGTTTTTTAATTCTCTATCCACCTCTAAAACCCTTGGGTCCACCAAAAGCGCCTTTTTGTCTAGGCTCTTTAATATAATTCCTTCTAAGGTTCTGACTCGCGACAGGGCCACATAACCCATACCATAAGTAAATGTTTTTCCTAGGTCTATTTCTGCATTATCTAAAGACATTCCTTGGCTTTTGTGGATTGTGATAGCCCAGGCTAGGCGAAGAGGGATTTGCTTAATGGAGGCTTTAATTCTACCCTCTTCTTCTATGCTCCATGATTCTGGTTTAAGAGTTACTCTTTGTCCGGAATATAGTTCCACCACTGGGTATCTAGTGTCTAATTCAAAATCAACAATCTTTCCGCGTG
>DAOQRR010000050.1:0-2745 GCA_035355875.1 Minisyncoccota bacterium | reverse complement strand
AAATAGATATTGATATTAAAGTTATATGGAATTAAACGAAGATACTAAAAACAAAATAGAAAAAAACTGGATACAAGAAATGATAGAAAGAGAGGCGTTGCCCAGGGTAATGAGAACAGATACTGTAGAAGATTTTGCTCAAAAACACAACATAGACCCAAGCACTTATTATTATCAGTCTAGAAAAAAGGAAAACCAAAAAGAGATATTAAAAATTGCTCTTTCGTTAGCTAAGAAAGGAATACCAGAGGTTTTAGAGAAGCTTAGAGAGAGGGCTGAGGCGGGAGATATAAGGGCAATTGAGATGTATCTTAAATATATATTAGAAATGAAGGATAAATTTGATTTTACTTCTGATGATAAAGAATTAAAAGTTATTACAAGTATTAATTATATATTACCAAATGACAATAACGATAAAACCAACCCCGAAACAACATCAAGTATATCAGGCTCTTAATAATAAAAAGATAACTGATATATTTTTTGGGGGTGGCGCTGGCGGCGGAAAAACCTGGGTAATATGTGAAAGCAGATTATTAAACGCTTTGCGCTTTCCCGGATATAGGTCTTATATAGCCAGAGAAGAATTAAAAAGATTGATGCAGTCTACCTTTGTTACTTGGTGTAAGGTTTGTAAATATCACAACATTCCCGGTGAAATCTGGAAATTAAATGGACAATATAATTATATTGAATTTACTAATGGAAGTCGTATAGACCTTTTAGATGCTAAATTTCTCCCAACCGACCCACTATACGAAAGATTTGGTTCACTGGAATATACTGATGGAGCTATTGAAGAGGCTGGAGAAATACACCCATTGTTCCGAGATGTTATGCGTTCTCGTATAGGAAGACATCTTAACGACAAAATACACCCATCTACACTTATTACGGGAAATCCTAAAAAGAATTGGACTTATAGTGAGTTTTATAAACCATGGAAAGAAGGAACGCTGCCCGATAATAAAGTATTCATACAGGCTCTTTATAATGATAATGAATATACCGCCGAAAGTTATGGAATACAGTTAAGACAATTGTCTGACACTAAATTAAAACAAAGACTTATGATGGGTAACTGGGAATATGACGATGACCCCGATGCTCTAATGACTTTCGACACTATAAATGATTTGTTTACTAATACGGTTGATAAAGGAGATAAATATTTAACGGTTGATGTTGCCAGGTTTGGTAAAGACAATGCGGTTATAATGGTTTGGGATGGTTTAAAAGTAATAGAAGTTATCACAATTTCTAAATGTGGAATTGACCAATTGGAGATTAAAATAAAAGAGGTGGCTCAAAAATATTTAATACCCTATTCTCGCATTATAGCCGATGAAGATGGTGTTGGTGGTGGATTAGTGGATAATATGAGGGGAATTAAAGGATTTGTGGGAAACTCTATTCCTTTAGAAGAACAAGGAAAGAAGGTTAATTTTAAAAATTTAAGAAGTCAATGTTATTATAAATTGGCTGATTATGTAAATAATCACAAAATGGCTATTACTTGTAGCGACACCATAAAAGAAATAATTATTGAAGAATTAGAACAAATTAAAGGCGAGGCAATGGATAGCGACCAAAAGCTAAGAATAATAACCAAAGACAAGATTAAAGAAATAATTGGTAGAAGCCCAGATTATGCCGATACTCTAATGATGAGAATGTGGTTTGAATTAAAACCAATAGCTAAAAACATTTTTAATACTTTACAACGAAAACAATCGTTTACATAAATACGAATAAATATGAATATTAGCACAAGAGTTCAAGATATAATAAAAGACTCAGATAATTACTTAGAATTTTCTGAGGGAAAACAAATAATTAAATATAACCAAAAAGAAACACTTGATAAAATTGAGTGTTATATTAATAATCGTTATTACAACAGGGAAGATAATGATGCTTTATTTTGGAATATTTCTAATCATCGTATTACTCATTTTGCCAAATTATTAAGCCCAGATACCAAAGACTTTATGCCCTATGGGCTTGGTTCTTTAAATCATTTTCAGGCTTGGGCTTTGCGAAAAAATGTAATTAAATGGTTTGATGAAGAAAGATTTTATCAAATATTAAATGATGTATCAGAGGGTTTAGCCACCTATGGCTCGCAGGTTTGGAAAAAGTATAAAGAAGGGGGAAAAGAAAAAATAGAAGAGGTTAAACTACAAAATCTTTATTTTAATCAATCAGTAAAATACATTAAAGACGCCGATGGTATTGTAGAAATACACAGACTTAATAAAAAAGAATTGTGGGATAAGGCAGATATTTGGAAAAACGTTGGAGATGTTGTTAAAAAAAGTAATAAAAATAACGAAATAGAAGTTTGGGAGTTTTATGGATATTATGGAGAAGAAAACGAAAAACCAGAATATAAACACGTTATAGGTTATGGATATGATAATGATTATATTGAGCTATGGAGTGAAGAAGTAGATAAAGAAGACTGTCCTTATATTGATTTTCATCTGGGTAGATATAGGGGGAGATTTCTTCGTGTTGGTGTGGTTGAAAGATTATTCCAATTACAAGCAAGAATGAACCAGTTGGTAAATCAGAACGCGCAAGCAACAGAAATTGCCTCTTTATTGCTTTTAAAGTCTGCTCAACCAGATATGATAGGCAATGTATTAGAGCAGGCTATAAATGGTCAGATTATTCCAGATGAAACATTACAGCAAATCGGTATCTCTAACACGGGTTTAAATAACTTTTTAGCAGAAG
>DAOQRR010000049.1:0-2824 GCA_035355875.1 Minisyncoccota bacterium | reverse complement strand
ACAATCTTTTCCGCGAGGCAATGTAAAAATATCTAAAAATCCACAAAAATAATAGAAATATGAGCACCGAGGTGTTATAATTATCGCATGGACAATACAATAGATATATACGAGGAAGAAAGACCCTGGGGGCGTTTTAGAAAATTCACCGATAATCAAAAATCTACTGTTAAAATAATTTATGTTAATCCAAACGAAGAGCTCAGTCTGCAAAGTCATAAAAAAAGAAAAGAATTTTGGCGAATAATATCTGGTGCTGGGATTGTGGAGATTGGAGAAAATCGCTATCAAGCTAAAGAAGACGATGAATTTAAGATAGATGTTGGTAAAAGGCACAGTCTCTCAGCTGGACCAAGAGGCATAAAAGTTCTAGAAATATCATTTGGTGATTTTGACGAAGAAGACATCATCCGCTACCGGGATAAATATGGTAGAATGTAGTAAATGAGAGAGGTCAAAGACAAAAAGAAAAAAGCCATCAAAAAAACCTCTAAAAAAGGTGGGCTTATTAAAAGGGTCAAAAAACTCCTATCCAAAAAGAAAAAAACTCCAATTAAAAAATCTTCCCTTCCTAAAAAGAAGCGGACCGTCACTAAGAGAAAAAAGAAAACCACTCTACCTGAAATTGTTAGAGCTGAGAAGTTTGATGGCAATCCAATTATCAAACCAAGCCTTTATTTCTGGGAAACAAAAGCCACATTTAATCCGGCTGCTTTTTTGCTAGATAATAAAATAAATCTAATATATAGAGCTATTGGAGAAAATGATGTTTCAATGCTTGGCTATGCTTATACTTACGACGGCTATAATATAGAAGGTCGCCCAACTTATTCTATTTATCAGAGATACTTAAAACCCGACAAAACAAAACCAAACATCAATTATATTTCTGGAGGAGGAGGGTTTGGGGGTTGTGAAGACCCAAGGGCCACAATTATAGATGACAATCTTTATCTAATATATGTCGCTTTTGATGGTTGGAGCTCTATTGGTCTTAATTTATCCTCAATTAGCCTAGAAGATTTTAGAAAAAGAAGATGGAACAATTGGAGTAAGCCGATTGCCCTTTCACACCCAGGAGAGATTCATAAAAACTGGGTTCTTTTCCCTGAAAAAATAAACGGTAAGTTTGCTATTTTGCATAGCATTTCGCCAGATATATTGATTCATTATTTTGATAGTTTCAAAGAGTTTGATGGTAAAAATTTTATACAAAGTATTCACAGAGATCATCCTAAGTGGCAAGAAAAAGAGCCGGGAGTTAGAGGAGCAGGTCCTACTCCAATTAAAACAAGGCTGGGCTGGTTAATTTTATACCACAAGACAGAAGCTCACGACCCTCATAAATATAAAATATTTGCTAAGATATTAGACCGGGAAGATCCTACAAAAGTTTTATACCAGACAGACCACGCAATCATAGAACCAGACCAAGATTACGAAAAAGAGGGCTACCGCGGAATTGTTTATTCCTGTGGAGCCGTAGTTAAAAACGAAACTTTATTTGTTTATTATGGAGCAGGCGATAAATATGTCGGAGTAGCTACAATTAAATTAGACGACCTCTTAGATAGTATGGCAAACAAAAAAGAAATTAAATTATTAAAAACTAAAAAGAAATAATATATGTATGTCGCTAGAAAATTAGATACTAATCCAATCTTAATACCTAAAAAAGAACACTACTGGGAGGAGTTTGCGGCATTTAACATGTCAACGATTAAAAAAGATAGTAAGATTATCGGTCTTTACAGAGCCATTTCGGCTTCTGATAAAATTCATCATCAATCTCAAATATCTATTATTGGCCGAGCCGAAAGCGATAATGGAATAGATTTTTATAACAGACAAAAATTTATAGAGCCAAGCGAAGAATGGGATGATAATGGTTGCGAAGACCCGCGAGTCACTTTTTTTGAAGGCAAATATTACACATTTTATACCGCCCTATCTAGATTCCCTTTTGGTCCTGAAGGAATAAAAATTGGGGTGGCTGTTTCTGACGATTTAGAAACTGTTAGTGAAAAACACTTAGTTACCCCTTTTAATTCTAAAGCGATGATTCTTTTTCCGGAGCGGGTTAATGGTAAAGTAACGGTGATGTTTTCATATCACACCGATGTGCCTCCTGACCCAGTTAAAATTGTTATGGCTCAAGCCGACAATATAGAAGATTTGTGGAGCGAAGACTTTTGGAATAATTGGATTGATAAGATTGGTGAAAATACTTTAGACTTAAAGCGAACCCCATACGACCACATTGAAATTGGTAGCACTCCAATTAAGACAGACTATGGTTGGTTTTTAATTTATTCTCATATCCAAAATTATTACCCTCATCCTAAAAACTTAGACAAGATTTTTGGTATTGAAGCTATTTTGTTAGACCTAAAAGATATTAAAAAAATGAGGGGCAGGACAAGAGGTCCAATATTGGTCCCATCTGAAGTTTATGAAATGACTGGCTATGTCCCTAATGTTATTTTTCCTTCCGGACATATTTTAGATAAAGATATTTTAACAATTTATTATGGAGCCGCCGATACGACGGTCTGTGCTGCACAAGTTTATTTCAAAGATTTATTAGAAACTGTTTATGAAGGCACAGCCCCAGACAGAATGTTTAAAAGATACAGCGGTAATCCAATAATCGTTCCGTCGGACGAGGGTGGTGGTTGGCAATCTTTGGCTACTTTTAATCCGGCTTCTATGTACCTAGGAGATAAAATTCATATTCTCTATCGGGCAATGTCAAAAGACAACACTTCTTGTATTGGCTATGCTTCCAGCACTGATGGTTTTAATCTAGATCAAAAATTAGACG
>DAOQRR010000048.1:0-2955 GCA_035355875.1 Minisyncoccota bacterium | reverse complement strand
TGCAAACGGGAGATGGCGAAGAGAAATTTAAAGCTGAGTGTTCAATTTGTCAGAAGTCTTTTTTTGTTCCATTTGAACCACAGCAAGGCCGTCCATTATATTGTCGGGAATGTTTAGCCAAAATAAGAGAAGGGAAGTTAGAGCCAGTTAAGGGACAGGTTAATTCTCGTTTAAACAAACACGATAAGGATGTTAGTCCAAGTAAGATAATTTTAGATGAACCGTCGAAAGATAAAGATATTAAAAACATCAAGAATAAACCTAACTCTAAAAAAGAAGAAAGCGAAAGAAACAATAAAAAAGATAATCAAAACAAAGACAAGAACGATCTCTCTCTTCGTGATTTATTAAAAAAAGTAGAAAGGGGAGAGATCAAGGAGGTAGAACAAGTTTCCGAGAAAACTCCAGCCAAGGAGACAATTTCTTTGTCTTCTTTAAAAAATAAAAAAGATATAAAAGAAAAAAAAGAGATACCGACCAAGGAGGCAACAGAAGAAAAAAAAGATTCTTTAAGGGATGCTTTTGCTCGCATAATGTTTACTAGTTCAAAATCAAAAGATGAAGAAACCGAAAAGGAAGACGAAAAAATAGAATTAAATCAAGGCGAAAATAGAAGGGGAGAAAGGGTCGATTTTCGAGAAAACATCACAGACAAGAATGGATTATTCAAAAAATCCCAACCCGAATTAGAAGTGAAGACAAGTACTAAAAGGACAGAAGAGGAATCAAACAAAGTTTCCGGAAGAGAAACATCCCCAATAGATACAAAAGAAAAAATTAATAAAGATAAAGAAAAACAAGACGACTCTTGGCAAAAACCAAAGGTTAAAAAAGAAGTTCCTGAGGATGTTTTGCGTAGAGTTTTAGAATAATAAAATGAAGATTTTTAATTTAAAATATGTTTTAATTTTAAGTGCTTTGTTTATTTTGCCGACCAGCCTTATAGAGTCGGCCGTTTTAATTAATGAGGTTCAAATTAAGCCCACAGAAGATAGGTTTATTGAATTATATAATTCTGGTTCATCAGAAGTTGATTTAACGGGTTGGTATTTACAAAGGAAAACTGCTACCGCTGAGAGTTTCGGCTCACTTGTTTCAAAAAAATATTTCGAAAATAAAAATATCCCGGCCAAGGGATTTTTTGTTATATCAAGATCAGAACTTAGCCAAAGCGATATTATTTTTGAGTCTTTAACATTAACAGAATCAAACACTATTCAATTAAAAGATTCTGGACAGGAGGTTAGGAGCATTATTGGCTGGGGAGATGTTTCTGGTTCTGTGTCCTCAAACCCAGCAGAAGGAAAAAGCATAAATCGTGATGGTAGTAATTGGATTATTGGAATACCAACTCCCGGGGAAGAGAACACAAACGAGGTAGACGAAGAAGAATTAACGGAAGAAGAACAAGAGACAGTAGAAGATACAGGAATTTTAAGAATATCTTCTCGGATAATTATTCCTAAGACAATCATTGCGGGGATACCTTTTCTTTTAGGGTCAGAGACGAAATCTAACAAAGGAGGAACATATTATATAGGTAAATTTGTTTGGAATTTTGGGGATGGGCAATCTTATCAGTTTAAAGATAATAGCCCTTTTAATTATACCTATGAGTACGAGGGAGAATATTTATTGTCTCTGTCTTATTACGACAACATATTTAGTGAGCTTCCTGAATCTAGCACTAATTTAAAAGTAAAAGTTATACCAGCAGAAATCTCAATTAGTTCTCTTGGGGGTTATCAAAATCCGTATGTTGAAATAGAAAATAAAACCAATTATGATATTCCTTTATCAGGCTGGATTATGATAGCTGGAAATAAAAGTTTTATCTTTCCAGAAGGGACTTTTATTTCTGCTAGAAATAAAATAAAAATTTCGCCTAAAATTACTGGTTTTACCGGAGATGATATTAGGCGAGTTTCCATTACTAGTCCAAACTCAATTATAAATTCAATCTATCCAGCTTATGTAGTTCCTAAAATAAAATCAGTTTCCAACATAACCAAAGAAGGGGGAGTAGTGAATCAAGATATTGTCAGTCAGAAAGATACAGAGATGAAAATAGCACAAGCAGAAGATAAAGTTGGGTTGGTTGAGGAAGAAGAAATAAAAAAATCTGAAACGATAGATCTTAATCTCTTAGTAGCTAGCGCTGGAGATAAAGAGATAACGAAGTCCAAGTCCGCTTACCCTTTTATTGGTCTCGGTGTGATAATTATTCTCGGAGTGACAAGTTTTTTACTCCTAAAGAAAAAGGCTTTACCAGAGAAAAAAGAAATAGGCGATGATTTTGATTTAGTTGAATAGTTTTTTTTGCTAAAATATAAGAATATGGATAAACAGAAAAAACTTGAAGAACTTAATAATTATTGGCAAGAAAATTGCCAGTGTGAGCTAAGAAAGACAGCTACCCGGGCCGTTTTAGGGCAGGGCAATGCTTCAAGCGAAATTGTTTTCATCGGAGAAGCTCCTGGTAAAAAAGAAGATGAGGAGGGCGTTCCTTTTGTTGGTTCAGCTGGAAAGTTTTTATCAGAATTACTAGATAGCATAGGATTAAAAAGAGAAGATATTTATATCACGAACATTGTTAAATATCGTCCACCAGGTAATAGAGACCCTGAGCCGAAAGAAAAAGAAGATTGCAACGAATGGTTGATAAATGAATTAAAAATAATCTCTCCAAAGTTAATTGTTTTTCTGGGACGACACGCAATGTCTAGATTTTTTCCAGAACTTAAAATATCTGAGGCACATGGAAAATTAATAATTAAAAAATTTCCAGAGTTTGAAGAGAGGCTAAATTTTTTGCCACTATACCACCCAGCGGCTGCTCTGTATAATGGGGGAATGAGAGAGACTTTAATTAAGGATTTTAAAAAAATTTCTAAGGTGTTAAGTCCCACCTCCTAAAAAAGAAGTGATAACATCACTTCTTTTTTACCCAAAGCT
>DAOQRR010000047.1:0-3075 GCA_035355875.1 Minisyncoccota bacterium | reverse complement strand
TAAAATTGTTTTTTGTTTTTTCTGCATAGCTAGTTTATCTTCACACTTATACCGCTTTTAACATAAGGAAGAAGAGCTAAAATATCTGAATTGGCTAATCGGATACACCCGTTCGTTGTTTTTAATCCCCCAGACTGGTTTCCATGAATTCCAATACCTCGATATTTACCATCGTCCTGCTTCGGGTCTAGTAACCAAAAACTAGCTCCCATATTTGAGCAAGATTGACTATAAACAGGCTTACCGTTTTCTTCTGTATTAACACTGACAATCTTCCACTCTCCTTTTGGTGTTCTTTTGTCTCCAACCTCTCCCCCGCCAGCTTCTGCATAACCGTTGGACCCCGGACTCATATCTGTCTCATGGCGACTTTTTTCTCCGTTTTTATTTAAAACAACAATGAATTTATTTTTACTAGAAGAAATCTCAAAAGAATCAATTTTCCACCCTTCTTTTATTTTATTGACAGCCCCTGTTATGTTTGAATTAACAGCAACAAGTGTTCCGTAAGCCCCCCCTCCTTCTTTGCAGTTTGGGTCAACACTATCATCACCAGAATCAGGTAATTCAATAGATATTTTTTTAATTGACAACCCCTTATCCCCAATTAAATCCGGGCTAATAGTGTATAGGATAGCATAAGAACCAAGAGCGATTAATAATCCTAAAATGGCGTTAGTCATTTGATTTTTTGCTTTGGTTTTTCCAAAGATTGAGTCTTCCCCCATGTATTGAATACCCGCAACTATAAGCATAATAACAGCTAGGGCCGAAATTATTCCAATCGCAAGCTTGAATATTATAGAAAGATAATTACCAACAAAGTTGTCTGATTTAGAATCATAACTAACAAAATCAAAATCCCCAATAGGTGCTAATAACTTATACCCATTAGGCCTATCTTCCCGGGTGCTGTTTGGAAGAAGATCGACAGGGACTATATTTACTCCTGCGCCCTCTTTTGCACAATTACACTTAAGTGGGTTTGCTTCTTGAAAATTCTTACAACCAGCTTCGTCTCCAATAAAATAAATATCAGTTTGTGCGTTAAGACCTGTACACACCCACGAACCCTCAGTGTCTATTTTTTTACAAGTACCAGTCTTGCATTGTTTATATGGGGGGTTAGAACTTATGTCGCACGAAGATTCGTCATTAAAAAACAAAGAACCACTACCCTCAATTTTTTCACATTGCCAATATTCTTCTCCAAAAGCTTGGCCAAAAGATAGCACAAAGAGTAAAGATATAAAAATTATTTGATTTAGTTTTTTCATGTTAAAAATTTATTTTTATTGAATTAAATGCTTCCTGAAACATGTTATTAATGTGATAAATATCTAAGTTAACAATAGCATAACCCCCGCGAGAAGTTGGTCTAATGGATAACTCGTTTTTCTTGGTTGGGGTATCAATAAGTTTGTTGTTGATTGACCACTCATAAATGAATTTGGCAGGGTTTTCTTCTATTGGAAAATAATAAGGTTCAGCGAAAATGGTTATCTCTTCATCAGTAACCGAAGAATTGTTTACTAAGGCGTTGTTATAGTCTATTCCTAAGGCTGGATCTTTTTTATAAAAAACAATCTCTGGATTTAGTATAGGGATATCAATGTTTTTTTGAGCAACATAATTATTTTCTAAAGAGGAGGCGGTAACGGTAATGTTGTCTATTTTATCAAACATACTATTTCTAAAAATATAATAATTTTTATTATAACCAGAACTATCCACCATCGTTTTGTCTTTATTTTTCCAAACAAAAGAGAAGTCCTCGTAGTTTTTAGTATTAGGAATTGCCACTACTTTAATAGAGCCCTTGGTGACAGGCAATGTTCTACCCTTATAAAAAGGAGGGGTGTGGCCATTTTCTGACTGCCAAAAAACATCCATATCCGCTGGCGTGATGTAAACAATTTTATTTATTGTATAACCCCCAGGTGGAGTTATGCTAATATTAAACCTTGCTGTTATATCAGCTCCAGGGGCCTTAAAGGTATAACTTGTCTTTCCTATACCAGACAAAACAACACCCCCATCGCTTTGCCAAGTAATAGTTGCTTTGCTTAAGTCTGTGGCATAACTTGAAAGACTAATTGTGACTTCTTGGTAGGGTTGGGGGTTTTTAGGAGCTGTCTCGACAGATATTTCACTTTCTTGAACTTGAATTTGTGGAGCAGAAAAAACAACCTGAACCCCAAAAATCAGTGTTAAAAAAGTGAACAGTCCAATTATTGATTTTAGCTTAAAAAATCTCACTTTTATCATTATACAATAATATTAAGCCTAAATAAACAGGCTTATTGCCTAGAAGCACGTAACTCTTCTTTGGCTTTTTTGATGGCTAATATTTGTGAAGGGTCAGAAGTAATAATTTGGTCTTCCGTATAAGACGCTATTGTTTTTATGGCTACGTGTTTTAAACCAACAAAGAATATACCCTCTCCGACATTAGCTTCCAATAATAAATACTTTTCTTCGTCTGTTAAATTAAATGTTTTTTGAAGAACATCAATTGTTGACGGTGATTGTTTTAAGAGTAATTGCATTGAAGAGTTGGTGATAATTGGTATCCCATAAGGACTTTTCATAAAATCCCCGACATCTTGAGTAATAGTGGCAAGACCAAGCCAATATTTTCTTCCCCTCTTTGCAATTGAGAAGAGGAAAGAAGCTGTATCTTCAGATTTCATCATCCACCAAGCCTCGTCAACAACGAGAAGCCTTTTTTTAATGTTTCTTCTGACGGCGTTCCAAATATGGTGGGTAACAATATACATAGCTGCTGGCTTTAGCTCATCTTCCATATCTCGGACAGAAAAGACGACAAATTTCCTATTAATATCAACGTTAGATGGTTGGTTTAAGAAGGAGGCCCAAGTTCCGTGGGTAAACTTAGACAACCTTTGAATTAAAGATTCACTACCTTCCATACCAGACAAGACAATTTCAAAATCCGACAGAAGAGGTGGCTCAATATTAGAGAAATCTGATTCAGCTGTAATGTCTTTTAAGGCGTAGGTTTCGGTAATAGCACGATCTATTAAAGAATCTTCTTCTGGGGTTAAACCTCCA
>DAOQRR010000046.1:1489-3222 GCA_035355875.1 Minisyncoccota bacterium | reverse complement strand
ATATAAAATAATTGTAAAGATGAGAAGCTGGGCTGATAAGACCAAAGAATACACCCAAGAACTAACTATTTTTATAAATGTAGAAATAGAAGAAGGGGTGGCTATGGCTATCGCCCAAGTGGGATTATTTTCTACTTGTGAAGATCAATCTGGTTTTCTTGAAATGGGGAATCAAATTATAGAAGAAGCTGGCGAAGAAGAAATGGAACAACCAATAGATGAACAAGATGATAATCCAAGCGAGGAAGAGAACGATGAGCAGGAGGAAATGGAACAATTAGTAGATGAGCAAGAAGAGAACTTCTCAGAAGAAGAAAAAGAGAGAGAAGATATGACAGATGAACAAAGTGCTGACACGGAAGAAGAACCAATGAGAGAGATAGAGCCAAGCGAGGAAGATTTTGGTGGAGATGAAAGCCAAAGTGGCGCGTCAATTTCTTCTGTCCCAGAAGAAATTGACGCGTCTAGCAGAGAAGAATATTTAGAGGAGTCAGATGTGCTGGAAAACGACCCAACAGAAACTGAAGAGGAAATATAAAAAATATGTTATATTAAAAATATGAACTTAAAGCATTTTTTTAAAGTAGCATTATCTTTTTGTGCCGTTGTGGCTGTTGGGTTAATTATTATGAAGATTTTACAAAGTTTTAATTAATTAAATTATTTTTTTACTGCATCTTGCTTTGACAAAAAATTATTTTTTGATATGATGTTTTTGTAGCCGTAGAAAGTAGGCAAACAATAAGTCCTGCCAAGGTCGAATATCTCGCTTTTTAGTGAGATAGACTACAACGGCCCGCAAGGGCATTTTTTATTACCAATTGATGAAAGGTATAAAAACCAATTCGTTAAATATTTATGTCAATTACCTTAAGTGAGAAGAAAGAATTAGTTGCCAATCTGGAAAAATTGATTGATGATTCTAAGTCAGTTGTTTTTGTGAAGTTTGATGGATTAAAAGTAGCCGACAGCAATGAGCTTCGTCGCTCTCTTCAAAAAGAAGATGTTGGTTATATTGTTTCCAAAAAAACTTTATTAAAAAGAGCCTTAGATTCTCAAAAATATGAAGGAGAGCTTCCTGAGTTACCAGGACAAGTCGCTGTGGCTTATAGCGAAGATTTATTATCTGCTCCAAGAGAGATTTATGGTTTTCAAAAGAAACATAAAGATAATATGTCTATCATTGGGGGAGTTTTTGAAGGTAAATATATGAACAAAGAAGAGATGCTTGGAATTGCTACAATTCCACCGCTTCAGACTTTGCGTGGTATGTTTGTAAACCTAATAAATTCACCAATCCAGAGATTTGCTGTTGCTCTTAATCAAATTGCAACTACAAAATAATTATTAATTAATTAAATTAAAAATATGGAAGAAGAAAAAAAGATTGTAGAAGTTCCTGCTAAATTCAAAGACATAGTTTCTAAAATAGAAGAGATGTCAGTTTTGGATTTAAATGAACTAGTTAAAGTATTAGAAGAAAAGTTTGGCGTTTCCGCTTCAGCAGTAGCTTCGGCTGGTCCTGCTAATGGGGGAGCTGAAGGAGAGGCTACTGAAGCCAAGACTGCTTTCAATGTTGAATTGACCGAAGCCGGTGCTCAGAAAATTGCTGTTATGAAAGTTGTTAAAGAAGTCTTAACTTTGGGATTAAAAGAAGCTAAAGATTTAGTTGATGGCGCTCCTTCAGTTTTGAAAGAAGGGATGAAGAAAGAGGAAGCAGAAGAGTTTAAGAA
>DAOQRR010000046.1:0-1389 GCA_035355875.1 Minisyncoccota bacterium | reverse complement strand
TAGATAACTAGATAACTGGTTAGAATTTATAAATTAGTCTAAAGCACACAAGTGTTATCTTAACTTTATGGATATTTTAGCTAAACTTTTTGGCAGTCAGGCTCGGGTTAGAATAATGAGGCTATTTCTTTTAAATAGTGGCAATTTTGAAATAGCTGAGATTGTCTCTCATTCTCGGGTAACTAGAGCCAATGTTCGCAAAGAAATAAACGCGCTGATGTCTCTTGATTTTATTAGACAAAAAACAATCACTAAAGAAGGTGCTCGGGGAGGCAAAAAGAAAGTTTCTGTTTGGTCTCTCAATAATCACTTTCCTTACTTGCAACCAATTAAAGAGATTTTAATAGATCCAGATTTATTGATTCAAGAAGATTTAATTGCTCGCTTCAAACAAGTTGGACGAATGAAGCTTCTCATTGTTGCAGGTGTCTTTATTGGACAGGAGAAAAGCCGAGCGGATTTATTACTAGTGGCAGATAAGATTAAGAAAACACTTCTTAATCAGGTTATTAAGGGGTTAGAGGCTGAGATAGGGAAGGAGTTAAACTATGTTGTTTTTGACAGTAAGGAGTTTAAGTATAGATTAGATATGTATGATAAATTAGTTTGTGATATTATTGATAAGCCACACGAGAAATTATTTGATAGTGGTCAATTATCCACATATATTTCTAAAAAATAGTATTTTTGTTATAATTATTAAATAGAATTAATGTCGAATTTATTATTTAAGTTTTAATTAATCATTATGGTTTTAATAACTTGGAGTGAAATATTTAAGCAGTCTTTAGTCGGTATTTGGTCTACATTTGTAAACTTTTTGCCTGGTCTTTTAGGGGCAATAGTCATATTTATTGTTGGTTGTGCTTTAGCTTATTTTCTAAATATAGCTATCACTGAACTTTTCAAAGCAACAAAGATAGACAAACTTTTTGAAAAGATTGGAGCCAGAGATTTAGCAGATAAAGCAGGACTAAGATTAAATGTTAGTGGATTTTTTGGTGGACTAGTCAAGTGGTTTACTATTATCGTTTTTACTTTAGCTTCTTTGGAAATTATTGGTTTGGAGCAAGCCGGATCTTTCTTTAAGCAGACTATTATGTATTACTTGCCAACAGTAGTCTTGGCTGCCCTAGTCTTAATCATTGGTGCTATCTTAGCTAACTTAGTTAGAAAGTATGTTAAAGCTGGAATTCAAGCACTGGGCTTTGGTTCATCTGGTTTAGTTGCCACGATTGTTTATTATGCTGTTTGGATTTTCACTTTGTTTACAGCTTTGTCACAATTAGGAATTGCCGCTTCAGCAATGCAATTTGTTCTAATCGGTATTATTGTTGCTTTGGCTTTGGGTCTTGGCCTATCATTTGGATTGGGAGGTAAAAACCTAGC
>DAOQRR010000045.1:0-3414 GCA_035355875.1 Minisyncoccota bacterium | reverse complement strand
AGCGAAGCTTTTGTGCAAAAAAGAAGTGATGTTATCACTTCTTTTTTCCACAAATCTATTAAGTTTTTTCCAGTTAGATGATATAATAAATCCATATGATAACAGCCGAGTTGATCTCTTACATTAATGATCAAAAAACAAAAGGAAAAACGAAGGAAAATATTGTTTCTAACTTATTAAGCGTAGGTTGGGAATTAAACGACATTGAAGACGGTTTTAAAACAATTGAAGGATCCGACAGATACCGAGAACCAATTACCGAAGATGATGTTTTAGACCCCGATAAACCAATTACCGACGCAAGCTCTTTTTATCCGCAAAAGGCTAGTTTCTCCCAAGAAGAGAAAACTGATGCAAAATTAGCCGAAGAGATAAAGCCAGACATAAAAACAAGCGAAGTAGAAACAAAAAAAGAAGAAGATAACCTGTTTTTTGCCAAAGACAAAGTTGTTAAGACTGAAGAACCTTTACCATTAGAAAAAGCACCAGCCGAAGAATCACTTCAAAAAGTTGAAGGTTCTCTTGGTCCGATTGGTCAAATAAAAGAAGAACAAAAAGAAAATATTATTGATGAACAAAAAAAGATAGACGCTCCGACTGCCCCCGAAAACCTATCAGAGCCCAAGGTTGAGCCTCAAATTACTCCCGAGCAAAATATAAAGCCCGAAGAACCTGGAAAAAAAGATGAAAACTTTGTCTTCACAAAAGAGGAGCCGTTGCCAACGGAAGATGACAACGCAATAAAACCGAAAGAAACTATCGCCGAAGAAAACAAGAAAGTTTCTTCTCCCAATCCTTATTCTCTAGATATTCCTGGAGTTGAATTTTTTGATATTAATGGGAATAAAATAGATGCTGGACAAAAAGAGACAAATAACGAAATAAAACAAACACCACTAACCGAAGAAAAATCAGCTGAACCAGAAAAATCAGCTCAGCAAGAGATATCTGAATTCTTAAAACCAAGCAATAAAGAAGACACTAAAGCCGAAGACGAAATAAAACTTTTCAAAGAATTAGAAAGTAGTTTAAGACAAGCGAAAGAAGAACAAAACCCAAAAGAGATAAAACAGGAAGAAAAAATAATTCCAACTGAAAACAAGGAGGTAATTGAGCAAAAAGAAACAGATCAAATATCAAAAGAGACCAAGGAAATCATTAGCGATACCCTAAAAGAAGAGCGAGCCCCTATTGTTTTTGATGACGGTCAGCTTGGATCCGAGGAAAAGCCTAAGGTTATTGAAACTAATCAAATTAAAGAGGAGCAAATTACCCCTAAGGTTTCAAGGATTAGTGTTCCTTTAGCCAATATTCCAAAACAAGAGCCAGAAAAAAAGGAGCCAGTAATGGAGCCAGCAACAGAAGCAATTAAGAAAGAAGCACAGCAGAAAGTTTGGACGCCAATGAGCATCCCAACAAAAATAGACCAAAGAAGTAGTTTCTATCCCCAAAAAGATACCGTCACTCCTCCAGCTTCCCCAAATAGAATGGACGAAATTAAGAGGTTTCAAGAATCACAGACCGAAAAAGCAAGACAAGGGATAATGGGGAATGACACAAAACCTCAATCAGAAATTGACCCTAAAAATATTTACATAGACCCCAAAGACGCAAAGCCTGGCTTTTTACACAAACAAGAAATAGGGCCAAATTTTATTCCTAAAAAAGTAGTAGATTCTGTTGGTCCAGCGACCCAAAATGTAAACCAAGAAAAATTAGACACCAAAGAGCCAGCTAAAAACGCAACCCTAGACAACATATCTAAAGTTGCCATGATCTCTTCATTGCAAGGAGATATTGCAAAAGCTAATCAGGATAAAAATAAAAACACTAATACTCCAGATAAGAAAAAGAAAAAAGGTGGTCTTAAAATATTATTGATAATTTTATTTATTATTCTCATTGGTGGGGGTGGTTATTTTGCTTATTCAAAAGGAGTATTAGACAACATAAGCTTGGACAGCCTAGGCATATCTTTTATTAAAAAAAGCCCCAAAGAATTACTCCTAAATTATTCAAACATTTTATCTTCTCTAAAATCATATAAGACAGAGACAAACATTGAAATTATTTCACCCTCGCTAGAAAATATTTCTCGCGGATTATTATCAGGGGAGGCAATTATTTCTCCGGAAAAAGATTCTATTAGCATTAACTCAATCGGGTCAATCAATAAAGAAAATGGAGCATTTAAGTCTGATAGTTTTGTTACCATAAAGGGGACTGTTTTAGATAAATATATTACAACTGACATAAAAGATGATGGTTCCAATCTCTACATCACAATACCTAATAACATAGAAGATGTTGTTAAAGATTTTATCCTCAAACCTTCAATCATTAAAGTTAATCAAGAAGAACTAAATTCTTTTTATTCTATTTTTGCTCCTGATTTAGAGGGCATAGCTAGAAAACTTAATTTATATAAAATATTATCCAAGTCTATTCCTTCTTTTATAGATAATAATATCCTAATGGTTTACAACGATTTAATTAGCAATATAGATGTTATTGAAAAAGGGGAGGAAAATATTAAAGGGATTGATACTTATCGCTATTCTATTACGACCGACCGGTCTCTAGTTAAAAATTTATTGATGACAATAACTCGTGGTGTTTCTGAAAATTTAACCGAAGAGGAAGAAGAAAGAATCAATCAGATTCTAGGTTCTTTGAATATTGCTAGTTTTGATGTTTGGGTTGGTAAGGGAGATAATAATATCTATCAATACAACATTATAGCCAATGTCCCGCTATCTAAGATATTAGGTCTTGATGATAAAAGTATTGGCGATAACACTGTTTCTGTTTCTTGGAAAACTACTTACCATGATTTTGATATTATTAATAATATTGTTATGCCAGACGATTTCGTCCTCTTCCTAGATTACTTAGAAGAAATGAAAAAAGAAAATATTAAGAAAGAGCTTAATTATTTTGTTGATTTAGCTTCTGCGCTTAAAACAAAAATTAAAAATTATGGTTACAAATCGAACACAGATGGTAGTTGTATGAACCCCGTCTCAGGCTCTCTCTTTTCACCCACTGGACATCCTAAAAGTGCAAGCCAAGAGATCGGTTTAATTTCAGAATTATTAAACGAAGTTATGTCGGAGACTAATAATAATGGTTATTGTTATTCTTCCTCAAGTGACTGGTCTATGGCTGTTCCGATTTCAGAGAGTTACCAAAAACTAGCAGATGGAGCAGAAGTTATCATGACTCGTTATTATTGTGTTGATAGTATTGGCAATAAACTAGAATTGGGTAAAAAACCCGATAGTCCAGTTTGCCCAGTAGATTAATCTCTTATTTTGAGTAGTCCGACTACTCAAAAACATACTTCGCCGAGCGTAAAGATAAGCCACTCCAAGAATAGCTTCCACAAAAGAGTACGCAAAATTTTTTGCCTGC
>DAOQRR010000044.1:0-3464 GCA_035355875.1 Minisyncoccota bacterium | reverse complement strand
TCGTGGTTGACCCTCGTGAGCATTATTAGTTAACTTCGTTAATTAGGTTTACGCTCCAGGCATACTTTAGGTTCTGTTATTGAATGTATTGTAATTTATTATCCTGTCCCACACTCGACCGTCGCTTCGCGAGTAGTATCGGTCCCCGTCCCTCTTCTACCTCCTACTTAAACTTAACGGAACGCTAGCCGCGAGCCACGCTTGTAAAACCAAGGGAAAGGAGAAAGTTTATGAAAACTATTAAAAACCCTACACATGTGTTCTATCCAGCAAGTAATAAGAATATTGTTACCACATTTGAATGGGACATCGAAGACCCTCGGACGAGGAAAAAGAGCCTTGTTAAAGTCTCTTACTTCATCGCCGAGGACGAAAATCCCGATGGCGGTCATAACGCCATCAGAGCAACCCATCGGAACTCCGATTGGATTGGCGGAAAACTTAATAAGTAGTTGCCGTGGGGGACTTTGTCCCCCTTTTTTCCGTTTTCTTTCGATCAAATAAACACCCGCGCCCGCGGGACAGTTGGTTGGTAGTGTTGGTTTAAATAATCCCTACCAACCAATGAAAGTTATAATTGTGCATTGTGCACAAATTAAAGAAAGGACAGTTCCATGAAAAAATCCAAACGTGTAAAATACCATTTACACACGAAACAAAAGCGTGTTCCAACTACTTCAAGTAATCTTGAGAAATTAGAAAAGCATGCTCGCCCCGGTGATTATATCACCATGACTTTAGTTTAGTTTAGTTTAGTTAGTCAGTAATTCCTTAATAGGAGGGATTATGGTTTGTTAGTTTAAACCTTCCGCCTCCTTAAAGAATTGCATAGTTGCATTCTTTTAAAACACAGAAAAAAACTAACATCTGGGCCAGATACAGAGTAGACTCTATGAGTGTAATATCTCTATGAGAACGCGGGTTCAATTCCCGCCTGGTCCACCATTAATTAAAGGAGAAAATAAAGAAATGAACTTACTAGACCAATGGCAAGAAGCTCTTGTCAAACATCCAAACTTTTCCAAAAACATGAGCCACAATGCTAAGATTGCTATCATGTGTCAGACAATGAGTATGGTCACAGGCAAACCAAAAGCTACGAAAGAAGAACCATCAGGATGGAACTTCTTTTTTAAAATTACAACTGACCCGGAGAAGAAGAAAGCCGATATTGTCGAAGTATTTAGTAAAAGTCATAAGGTGTTGCGCACCTATTTTGATTATGACTTCAACCATCCAATTTTAAATAAAAGTTTCACTAACGATCAAGCAGTTAATGCTTTATTAGCCTCAATATTTGTAGAGAAATAAACTATAATATAGAGAGGGAGAAGGATTATCCTTTTCCCCTCCACAATAAAATAAAGGAGAAAGTTATGTCAATTAAAGCCAGAAATTTACTCGCCTATCTTGCTGTTAAATATAGTCAAAACTGGGAAGACATGTTTAACGCAATTAAAACTAAAGAAGATGTCTCTTATGAGACAATTGAAGCAGCAATTAATACTCTTAAAGGAGAATATATTACTATCATTGATGATAACTATCCTGAAGAGTTAAAAAGAATCTTTCGACCACCGTTTGTGATCTTTTTAAATGAAGATGATCAAAATAGATTCAATGATATATCATCCCGAATATATTGTAGTGAGTACAATCTTGGAGACGAGCTAATAGAGTCTCCATATGAAATTGGTTTAGAAGAGGCCACTAAACTTGATCTTCAAGATGAATTTGAAGAAACATTTACGACGCTACTTGCGATTGGATTCAACGAATCCATTGCCGTAGCACAAGCGTTTCGCCTAATTAAAGATAAAGACTATGAAAAAAGTTTAGGAGACATGTCATGAGTAATTTTAATTACACTTTTAGCACTTCCAAAATAAAAGCTCCGTGTCAAGGATGTGCTCAACGCTATGTCGGATGTCGTGAAACATGCGAAGCTTGGCAAGAATACCAAGAACTGAAAGACGAAGAAGAAGCCAATAAGAGATTAAAATTCTCTGGCTATCGTATTTAAACAAAGAAGGGGGAGCTAATACTCCCTCTTTTTATAGGAGAAACAAATGAAAAATAAGGTTATTTTAGAAGGTGATTATACCTTCTCCGCTTTGCCAACGAAAGGGATCTCTTTTTCGAATATCCATTTTATAGGTAGCGTGACCATCAATAATTTTAGTGTTGATGCTTTTAACAAAGTCTTTAAAAATTGTGATTTCGAAAAGCTTCATATTGACGGTAAAGACCTGGAACTTAAAGATTTATTTTCTAAAAGTAAAATTGATAATTTAGAGGTTCGAAATCTTCGCTCTGTTGATGAAAACTTTTTAAAAGGCAAACAACTTAAATCACTATTCTTGTCGCTTCCATCAGAAAATGTTTATTTATCTAATAAATTTCTTTCTAAAACTAAAGTGGAGTCACTAACTCTAACGTCTCATCAGGATTCTTTTGAACAATTTATTTGTGAAGATGGTTTCCTATCTAAGCAAAATATTCAGAATTTAAGTTTAAATAATTGTGTATTTCTTGGTAAAGCTCTTACCAAATGCACTATTAAAAGTGTTAACGCCAGTAATCTAACTATTAATGATAAGTTTATGGCTGGATCGAATGTTGAATCTTTAAGCTTGTATGAATGTTCTGTTGATGCTAATGCGTTTAGCACAACGTTGATTCAATCTTTAGAAGCATCGTGCATAGAAAAGATTGGACCTAAGTTTCTTAAAAAACAGTTCAATTCTAAACAGCCTATTAATTTATCCTTTGGTGTCTGGAAAAAGTACGAGGATTTTAAATACCTTAATGGTAAAATAATTGATAAATTATCCTTTGGTTTAATTTATTCTGGAACCGAAAACCATTTGAAAGGTACGGTGATTAATACTTTTTGTACCACACTTAAACACACCGTCTCAAAGCCCTCATCACCTAAGACCTTCACTCTAACAAGGTTTAAACAGAATGCATGGATTCATATGAGCTATATCAATCGATTAGATTTAGATATCCATACCGAAGGTTTTGATAATGGTTATTGTGTATACAGGGACGGATATCTTAAAGGATATAGCGACAAGAAAACTATAGGTGAATTTACTATCTATAAACTTTATAATCACCCATGGCATTATAAAAGTGCGTATCTTGTTTCCTTTAATCATAACGGTGTTGTTGTTTCATCTCATGATGTAAGTATTAAAGAAGCATTAAAGAACATTAATAGGAAGTTGTCCTGGGACGGATTTTCCGATGAGATACTTTCTAAGTATAAAGTAGATGATAAGTTGACTAAAGATCAATGCATCGAGCTTTATAAAGAAGTAACTAATGCCTGTACAAAAGGTATTGAATACTTTTTAGATAGAGCTGAGTTCCCTGTTAAAGAGTTCTATACCATTAAAGAAATAGAACAACACACTCGAGGCGAATTTGGATCCGGTCGTTTCAGCAAGTATGTT
>DAOQRR010000043.1:0-3634 GCA_035355875.1 Minisyncoccota bacterium | reverse complement strand
TAAATAGAATAAAATTTTTAACGACTCCTTGTGGAGTCGTTTTGTGTTATAATTTTAATATGGAAAAAGGGGAGGAGATAGCAACTTTATACATTGTTGGCACACCTATTGGCAATCTAGAAGATATTACTTACAGAGCCGTTAGGATTTTAAAAGAAGTTGATTATATTTTATGCGAAGACACCAGAACAACCCAGACTTTATTAAATAGATACAATATCAATTCTAAAACAATTAGCTACCACTGCCACTCTACTGAAAATAAGGAACAAGAGATAATTAATTTTTTAAGAGCTGGTAAAAACATTGCTCTTGTTTCAGATGCCGGAACACCTTGTATTTCAGACCCTGGCGTTTTACTTGTTTCAAATGTTAAAAAAGAACTTGGTGATAGTGTAAAGATTTCACCAATCCCTGGACCAAGCGCCCTTATTTCAGCTTTGTCAGCCAGTGGAATTTCTTCAGCTGAATTTACTTTTCTTGGATTTTTACCACACAAAAAGGGGCGTGAAAAGATTTTTAAAGAAATAGCCGAAAGTAAAAAAGTAATTGTCTTCTATGAATCAACTCATAGAATTTTGAAAGCCTTAGATTCTTTGAATAAATATGTGCCGAAACACAGAATTGTTATTGCTAGAGAAATGACTAAACAATTTGAAGAGTTTATAGAAGGCCACCCAATAGACATAATTTCTTATTTTGAAAAAGACCCCGTACGCACGAAGGGTGAATTTGTTGTTATTGTGAAGCCTTAAAAAATAGGTTATAATCTAAAAATATGAGAAAAGAAAAAGCTTTATTTATAATTGGTTTATGGATCTCTGCTTTGTCATTTTTGGGTTTTCCTCAAACTTGGCGTAATGTTTTGTTTCTAATAACTGGTTTAGTCATCATTTACTTATCTTATTTATTCTACATAGAATCTCGGGCTCGTATTTTAAGAAGGAATAATCAAAGTAAGACTTTTGTTGATAATGTAAATAGCCTAAATCATAATGACGACGATCAAAAATAAATCAACGAGAATTATTTTAATTAGCCTCGCATTAGTTATATGCGGGGTTATTGTCTATAATTTTTTCCCTTCAATTTTTAAAGTAATTAGCAATGAAGTGGAATATATTTCAACTATAAATAACACGGAAATAAACAATGAGCTAAACGAGCAAGAGCCCAAAGAAGAAGTACAAGAAGAGCCGGTTGTTATTCCAATTAGTCACATTAAAACACCGCAAGTAGTTAAGGCTATTTATTTATCTGGCTGGGTGGCAGGGACGAAGAGCATTAGAGACAAACTGGTTAAAATTATAGACGAAACGGAGCTCAATGCCGTTGTTATAGATATTAAAGACTCAACGGGTAGAATTAGTTTTAAAATAGATGATCCACTAATAGAAGAAATAGGAAGTGTTGAAAATAGAATTGCAAACATTAGAGAGCTTACTAATTTATTACACCAAAAAGGCATTTATATAATTGGACGAATTTCTGTTTTTCAAGATCCTTTTTTAAGTAAATTAAAGCCCGAGTGGTCTATTAAAAGATTAAGCGACGGGGAAGTTTGGAAGGACAAAAAGGGATTATCTTTCTTAGACCCAATGAATCAAAATGTCCGTGATTATACCACGGCCATTGCTCTTGGCTCATATCATTTAGGCTTTGACGAAATTAATTTTGATTACATCAGATATCCATCAGATGGCAACATGAAAGATATAAATTATGATCTAAAAGAAGGGGAGACGAGAGCTGATAACATTGAAGATTTTTTTGTAAACTTATCATCTAAAATGAAAGAAATAGAGAATATTCCAATCTCAGCCGATTTATTTGGATTAACAACCGAGGTGATTGATGATATGGGTATCGGTCAAGTTTGGGAAAAGGCAATCCCTCATTTTGATTATGTTTGCCCGATGGTTTATCCTTCTCATTATCCAGCTTCTTATAATAATTTTGCTAATCCAGCTCTTTATCCATACGAAGTCATCATCAGATCTTTAACTTCAGCAATTAATAGAACAGAAGCTATTGGTCAAAGTATCTCAAAAATTCGTCCATGGTTACAAGATTTTGACTTAGGGGCTGTTTATACTAAAGAGTTAGTTAAAGAGCAAATAGAAGCGACCAATGATCTTGGTTTATCATCCTGGATGCTTTGGGATCCAAGCAATAAATACACACCCGAAGCACTAGAATTAGAGTTTGAAAAAATTAATTAATTCTGAGATAATTAAAAAGATGCATAGAAAAAATATATTTTTAAGAAACATAGGTTATATTATCTTTTCATTTTTCATTGTAGCACTACTTCTTGCTATCGGTATATATTTGGGTTATACCAATAGACCAGAAGTAGACAAGGTGACTTCGGTCATAAACAAAGATGCCACCATGGAGTTCTCGGCTGATTTTAATACTTTTTGGAAAGTTTGGAATGTCTTAAACGAGAAATCAATTTATGCAGGCGACACAGATGATCAAGATAAAGTTTGGGGGGCAATTTCAGGACTAGCTTCATCTTTTGGCGATCCATATACCACTTTTTTCCCACCAGAAGAGAACGATACTTTTAGGGAGGAAATTAGAGGGACATTTGAAGGTATTGGAGCTGAAATAGGAGTAAAAGATGATGCTTTAACAATTGTCGCTCCTCTTAAAGATACACCGGCTTGGAATTCCGGTTTGAAGTCAGGAGATAAAATAATTCAAATTGATGATGTCAATGCCATCGGTTTAACATCAGAAGAAGCAATTAACTTAATCAGGGGACCAGAGGGCACACCTGTTAATTTAATGATTAAGAGAGAGGGTGAAAGTGAACCCCAAACTATTACTGTTACGAGAAGAGAAATACAAATCCCGACAATTGAAACAGATATTAAGCAAGACGAAGTTTTTGTTATCAGCTTCTATAGTTTTTCTGAAAACTCAGTTTCTTTGTTTAGAGATGCCCTAATAGAGTTTATTAGATCTAAAAAAGATAAATTAATTATTGATTTACGAGGTAATCCAGGTGGTTATTTAGAAGCGGCTGTTAATATTGCTTCTTGGTTTATAGATGAAGGTGAGATAGTTTTGAAAGAAACTTTTGCCGGAGCCTCCAAGCCAAAACTATATCGTAGTCGTGGGCCAAGATTGTTTAATGATAACCTTTCTCTTGTTGTTTTGATTGATGGAGGTTCTGCCTCTGCCTCAGAGATACTGGCTGGAGCTTTGAAAGAACATGGATTGGCGACCTTAATTGGTATGCAAACATTTGGTAAGGGTTCGGTTCAAGAATTAGTAAAAATAACAGACGAAACAGCTCTAAAGGTTACGGTTGCTAATTGGCTAACTCCTAATGGTTTGTCAATTTCTGAGGGGGGTCTGACTCCAGACATAGAAGTTCCTTACACCATAAAAGATGCTGAGCTAAATCTTGACCCCCAAATGGACAAGGCTATAGAATTTTTACTTTCCAAATAAAAGGTTTGAATTATCAATTTAATTTTAGATGGTTTAATCGATTATCATAAAAATATGAAAGTTATATTACTTACAGATGTTCCTAAAATAGGGAACAGGTATGATGTCAAAGAATTAAAAGATGGTTTTGCTCGTAGTAATATGGGAATTGAAGGACAAAAAGGTG
>DAOQRR010000042.1:0-3748 GCA_035355875.1 Minisyncoccota bacterium | reverse complement strand
TGTTCCTGTCCAACTTTTTGGATTATTCTTCTAACAGCCGAGAGGGTAATTGTTTCTGTGTCAGAAAAAAACATATGGTTCCTAATTAAAGAAACGACTAGGTCAATAGTTTTCTTAGGATATTTCAATCTTTCTAATATCTTTTCTGCTATTTTAGCCCCAACAACTTCGTGCCCGTAAAAAGTATATGATTTGCCTCCTGCTTTCTTGTTGGCTCTTCTTGATTTTGGCTTACCAATATCATGAAGTAGTGCCGATAATCTAATTTCTAAAGACCAACCCTTAGAAATAGCATGGCCAAGGGCTTCTAGAGAATGTCCAAAGACATCATATATATGAGCTCCACCCTGTTCACAACCAATACAACTATTAATTTCTGGTAAAACATAAGGCAACAGACCAAGCTGGTGCATTAAAATAATACCTTCCACTCCCCTGTCTGTTTCTATAATTTTAGTGAATTCATCCCTAATCCGTTCGGCAGAGATGTTTTTTAGTAGGCTAGATTTGCTAAAAATTGCTTCGGCTGTTTCTTTTGATATTGTAAAACCAAGCTGACAGGAAAATCTAACCGCTCGGAGCATTCTAAGAGCATCTTCGTTGAAGCGTTCCTCAGGGACACCAACGGTTCTAATGGACATGTCTTTTATATCCTTGTGTCCTTTATATGTGTCTTTTATATGTCCTTTAGAAATGCTATAAGACATTGCGTTCATTGTAAAATCTCGTCTTTTTAAGTCATCATCTATGTTGTCGCTAAAAATAACCTCATCTGGATGCCTAAAATCTGAATATTTAGTCTCCGTTCGGTATGGAGTAACCTCAACTATATGATATTCTGTTTCCCGTGTAACTTCATTTTCTTCATTACTTTTTGTTTCGGATCCAAAAACTAGCCTTTTTTGCGAACAATTTGTTTCAGGTGTAACATTTGGTTTATTTTCTTGAATTGTTTCCCGTGTAACCTTATCTATATCTTTGTTTATACAAATAGCTACAGTTCCAAAGTTATTTTCATATATTGTTTTTTCAAAAAGACTAATTATTTCGTCTGGTTTAGCATTTGTTGTAATATCCCAATCTTTCGGCGTTCTCCCCATTATAAGATCTCTGACGCAACCACCAACTAGAAAAGCCTCAAAACCAGCATCCTCTAGTCTTTTAGTTACATGTGTAACATAATCAGGAATTTTACTATCATCTATTTTAATTTCTTCTGCTTGTTTCATAAGAAACTTTTAGTCTTAATTTTAATCTGGTGCACCTGGCAGGACTCGAACCCACAATACAACGTCCGAAGCGTTGCGTGATATCCATTTCACCACAGGTGCTTTTAATCTTAAATCGACATAGCCATTATACACTTTTTTAAATATTTTCAAAAGATAAAATGTTTATAAATATAAAGGTTTTTCAAGAATTGCATTTTTTCTAAAAAACAATTATAATTAGTAAGCTAAATATCAAGCGGGTATAATTTAATGGTAAAATACGTCTTTGCCAAAGACGAAATTCGGGTTCGATTCCCGGTATCCGCACCATTTTCTGGTGCGCCGGGAATCGAAGCCCGATTGATCCCGAATCTATTTTTAGATTAAATTATGTAACTAACGAAAGATGGGATACAATTTGTAATTTAAAGATTATTTATTGTTTGTATAAAAATAGATGAGGGACAATTGGGGTACTGATCCTGCCTGTCCGAATTACAGGCGGATAAGGATCGATCCCGGTACCCGCACCATTTAAAAAATTTTACTACCCAGACTAGAAAGAGATTATAATAGAAAAAATTATAAAAGACACTAAAAAGACAGCGTCTTTTATATCCACAAAATATACTTAAAAAATAACAATTCTGTGGATAACTATGTGTGTATTGTTTATAAAAGACACTAATCAAAAAAGAGGAACTCTGTCTTTATGAAATAAAGAACATAAAAATATCATTATTTTTCAATACTTTTTTAGGCCAAACATCATTATAAAACACTTTTTATGTCTAATAAATAGCAATCAGTTTCACGTGAAACGATTTAGATTTTTGTGGACATAAGATTGTTCAAAAATATGAAAAAATTCACCTCTAATTCTCAAAAAATAGGCCAAATAGGGGAAAATATAGCCTCTAAATATTTAATAAGGCATGGTTTTTCAATCATTGAAAGAAACTACACTAGAAAATGGGGCGAGATTGATATTATTGCTAAGAAGGGTAATAAAATTCACTTTGTTGAAGTTAAATCTAAAACAGTAGAGCCAACATACTTTTCTAACATCAAGAATCCTAAATACGAGGCCAGGGGAATTAAACCAGAAGAAAATGTCCACTATTGGAAAATAAAAAAGCTTAGAAGAGTAATTGAAACATATCTAATTAGCCAGAGGATTGGTAATATTCTTTGGCAATTTGATATTGCTATTGTCTATCTAAATATAGATAAAAAATTAGCCCAAGTGAAAATGATGGAAAATATAATTTTGTGATGTATAATAGAAATAATTATGAAATTAGAGAAGTTTAAATTTAATAAAGAGCCTGAAAAAGAGGAGATGGAAGAGGGCACAGAGTCGGTTGAAGAACAAGACATTGATTTTGGCGTTCTGGATAAGGATAAAATACAAGAAAACAAGCAGAAACTAAGAGATCTGGTTAGGTTACACATCGCTGGAAAAATTATGAGGAAGAGAGACAATGGAGAAGTAGCTAATTAAAAAACCGAACTAATAGTTCGGTTTTTTAATTATTTTTAATTTATTATTCTCGAGCATTTATTATTGAATCTTTGATTGTCTTAGAGATTGTGGATAAAGTCTCTTGAACAGTAGGGGGTCTTCTTTCTAAAAATGGCACCCCCAAGAAATCAGCTATTCTTTTACCGACTTTTATTTGCGAAGAAAAGATGAGGCTTGAGGGTTTATTAGTAGATGTCACACTCTGACACAATTCCTTATTTTGACCATCCTTTAGGACAAAATATAATTGGTAAGAGAAAGAATTCTCTCCATCTGAAGAAGAACTAAAATCTACAGCTAATTCTATCTCTTTAACATTCTCTATCGGAAATTCTTCTAAATTTTGACGACCCGCTATTCTTTTCTTTAAAATAGATATTTTGTTTTCAGACCTATCTAATCTAATTGTTGTTATTTTAATAGAAAATACGGCTAAAAAGCCAAATAAAATAAAAACCAGGCCAAACCACAAGGGAGGAGCCTCAGAAACGAAAAGATCTGGACTAAAAATAGCGCTAAAACCCAATATAACAAAAAAGATAGCTATAATAAAAAATAAAATATTCCTTTGTTTAACTATCATCAACCCAGAATCTTCTTTTGTTACTTTCATAAAAATGTTAGATATTTTTATTTAATTAACGACCAATTAGATTTTACTACAAAAATAAAAGCTGAGCTATCATAAAGGGGATAAAGTTCACATGGAAAAGACTTTCGACTCCCTTACGTTAGCCACAGGTCCGACCTGTGGCTAACTCGTGAACATCCAGCCACAGGTCCGACCTGTGGCTGATTGGTGCTTTTTTATTTGTGCGGGATAAGGGAGTCTCGACTACCGTCGCGGGTGCTTTTCCGTTCGCAAGCTCACATGGAAAAGCCTTTCGACTCCCTTACGGAAGCAAAGCAGTTTGCTTCCTATCCCGCATAAAAAGGCACCACTGGTGCTTTTTTATCTGTGCGGGATAAGGGAGTCGAACCCTTCACCTCAGTTTGGAAAACTGATATTATA
>DAOQRR010000041.1:2075-3753 GCA_035355875.1 Minisyncoccota bacterium | reverse complement strand
TACACAATTCTGGCAATATAAATAACCCCTTTTATCAAGGGGTTATTTTATGATTTCTTAGCAGTCTTTTTCTTTGTTGTTGGAGATTTCTTTGGCAAGACATTTTTCTTTTTTGATTGAATAACTTTCTTGTCTACCAAGAAATTGTGGACAGTATCTGAAGTTTGAGCCCCAACCCCCATCCAATGTTTAATTCTATCTTCTTTGATAATTATCTCCCCTTTCTTTAAATCATAAGAGCCTAGAATCTCTTTAAATTTTCCACTCTTGGCCGCATTTTTTGAATCAGTTAAAACAATCCGAAAAGCTGGATTATTTTTGCGCCCTGTTCTTTGTAATCTTATTTTTAACATGTAGAGAATCTTACCATAAAGCCGAGAATCAATCAAGGTAGAGAGGTAGGAATATAGAGGTTGAAATGCTATAATCAGCGAATGAAAAAAGAAAGTAACATAGAAGGAATAATTAACATATCTCCTAAGGGTAAAGGGACAGTTCGGGTAAAAGGGACCGATATTTCTGTTGAAATTGAACATAATTTTCTTAAGACAGCCTGTCAGGGAGATAGCGTTTCTGTTTTTATCTTCCCTCACAAAAAAGACGAGGCCCTACGGGGTGAGGTCACCAAAATAATCCGTCGTTCTAAAGTTGGTTTTGCTGGAGTCTTAGAAAAAGAAGGAGAAACTTATTTCCTTGTTCCAAGTGACCCTAAAATGTATTCCAATATTATAATCCCAAAAGATAAACTGGATGGCGCTAAAATCGGTCAAAAAGTTTTTGCTTTAATCACCGACTGGACAAACATGCAAACTCCACCAATTGGTGAAATAAATAAAATACTTGGCAAACCAAGAGAAAATGATGCTGAGATGGAAGCGATTGCTCTAGAAAAAGGATTCAATGCTACATTCCCAAAAGAAGTTGTTAAAGAAGCAGAAAAAATTACCCAAAACGGAATACAAGAAAAAGACATCAAAAATAGAAGAGATTTTAGGCAGACAAATACTTTCACTATTGACCCCGTGGATGCCAAAGATTTTGATGACGCCATATCTTTCTCTAAGATTTCAGATAATTTGTTTGAAGTTGGAATCCATATTGCTGATGTTTCGCATTATCTAAAAAATGGTAGTCTGCTTGATAAGGAGGCCAAGAAAAGAGGGACTTCGGTTTATTTAGTTGATAGAACAATACCAATGTTACCTGAAGAATTATCTAACGACCTCTGTAGCCTAAAGCCAGGAGTTGACCGTCTAACTTTTTCAGCCGTCTTTCTAATTGATAGAAATGGGATTGTTCACAAGAAATGGTTCGGAAGAACAGTTATCAATTCTAATAAAAGATTTAGCTACGAAGATGCTGAGAAAATAATTAATAACAAAAAGGGGCCTTATTTTTATGAACTTAAAACACTTAATCAAATAGCCCAGAAATTACTGAAAAAGAGAATTGATAAAGGGGCTATTATAATTGAGCAAGATGAAGTTAGATTTAAACTAGACGAAAATGGCTACCCCCTTTCCGTTAGCATTAAAGAACGAGGGCAATCTAATAAAATGATTGAAGAATTTATGCTTTTAGCTAATAGACAAGTGGCTGAAACTATTTCCGACAAAAATAAACAAAAAGATTTTGGAGTTTTCCTTTATCGTATCCACGACTTACCAAATAAAGAAAA
>DAOQRR010000041.1:0-1975 GCA_035355875.1 Minisyncoccota bacterium | reverse complement strand
GTAACAGAGTGGGGACTATTTGTTGAGGAAGATAAAACAAAATGCGAGGGCTTAATTTCTGTTAGGAATCTAAGTGATGACTATTATGTTTTTGATAAAAAGGGTATGTCTATTTCAGGTCAAAAGAAAAAGAAAAAATATAGAATTGGTGATAAGATAAAGTTTAGAGTTAAAGACGCTAATCTAAATAAAAAAACCATAGATTACGAAATAAAATAAGATGAAAAAGAATAACAATTTTTTAATAATTATTTTAGGCTTAATGACAGTTATTTTAGCTGGACTGATTAGTCTAAAAATAATTACAACAAGACAAGACGAGTGGTCTGTAAGAGATGAACCTAGACAAGAAAAAACCAAAGACAAGGGACCCGTCATTACAAAAGTTTATTTTGTTGGTGATATGATGCTGGCTCGTGGAGTTGAGAGTTCGGTCAATAAAAATTTCGGGGGTGATTTTTCGGAGCTTTTCAAAAACGTTCCGGAATTAAAAGAGGCTGATATTTTGTTTGGTAACTTAGAAGGACCAATCTCAGAAAACGGCAATAATGTCGGCAGTAAATATTCTTTTCGTTTTAATAAGGCCGTCTTACCCGCCCTAAAAGAAGCCGGTTTCAATGTTTTATCTTTTGCCAATAATCATATCGGTGATTGGAATGTTAAAGCTTTTAACGACACTTTAATCAACCTGAAAGATTATAATATTTTATTTACCGGGGCTGGAGAAAATAAAGCTTTGGCTGAAACCCCAGCCATTATAGAGAAAAATGGTATTCGTTTTGGTTTTATTGGTTTTTCTGATGTTGGTCCAAATTGGATGGAAGCAACAGAAGAAAGAAGTGGTATATTGCTGGCCAGTGACCCTAATTATTCCTCTATAATAAGCCGAGCAAAAGAGGATTGTGATTTTCTAATAGTCTCAATTCATTTTGGCGAAGAATATAAACCAGTGCACAATGAAAGACAAGAGAAATTAGCCCACCTAGCGATAGATGCTGGAGCTGATATTATAATTGGTCACCACCCCCATGTTGAACAAGACATAGAGATATATGAAGGAAAGACTATAATTTATTCTTTGGGTAACTTTATTTTTGACCAACATTTTTCAAAAGAGACAATGCGCGGTATGATATATATGCTAACCTTTGAAGACAAAGAGCTAAGTGAAGCTAAAAAAATGACTAGTATTCTAAATAAAAAATATCAGCCAGAGGGATTATTTGAAGACGAAGAAATTAAAGACAAAGAAGAAATAATTCACTCTAGTTGTCCTAAGCCAGATAAAGATTATGAGAATCTGATGTTTTTAGCTCTGGATCAAGAAAATGGATTGCCTGATATAAATTACACACCTAGAGATTTAGTTTCGCTTGGTGAAATATCTACAAGAAAAGATATATGTCTAGTTCAAGAAGTAAAAAAATCTTTAACTTTAATGTTTGAATCAGCCAAAGAAGTAGGTCTTTCAATTAAGGTTACTTCAGCCTTTAGAGATTATAATTATCAAGAGAATTTATATAAGAACGCCCTAAAAAATAATCCTGACCCTAAAAAGTCAGTCGCCAAACCTGGTTATTCAGAACACCAATTGGGTACAACTGTAGATTTATCCGGTAGTTCTATTAATTTTGCTTCTGCTAGTATTAATTTTGATAATACCCCCGAGGATTTATGGTTAAGAGAAAATGCTCACCTTTATGGTTTTATTATGAGCTTCCCTTATGGAAAAGATGAGACAACAGGCTATAAATATGAGCCATGGCATTATCGCTATGTCGGGAAAGACATAGCTTGTGAAGTAAAAGATTCTGGTTTGACTTTAGTAGAATACTTGAGGCTAAAAAATCTCCCGTAGGGAGATTTTTTATTTTTTCTTATTTTTATTTTGCGTAACCTGTCGCCTCTTCAAACTTAATGGATAACAACTTGGAAACTCCTTCAGCACTCATTGTTACTCCGTAGAGAACTTCAG
>DAOQRR010000040.1:1364-3981 GCA_035355875.1 Minisyncoccota bacterium | reverse complement strand
TTTAATAAATCAAATACTTTCGGTAATTTTGAGATAAGTCTAAAAAGTCATCAGCTTGTTCTTTTAATTTCATGCTAGCCGATTTTCCAAACGAAACAACTTCCACCTGGACACCTGATGTGCTTTGTAAATATTCTACTAGCGGAACAAAATCTCCATCCCCCGCTATCAAAATAACAGCGTCTAATTTCGGAGCCATCTTCATCGCGTCAACGGCAATTCCAACATCCCAATCCCCCTTTTTAGTCCCCCCAGCAAAAATCTGAAGATCTTTAGTTTTAGTTTCAATTCCTAGTTTTGTTAAAGCTTCAAAAAAATTTTTTTCTTCACCCCCTTCACTAGTGATAACATAAGCGATAGCTCTAACTAATTTCCTTCCGGCAACTGCTTCTTTTAAAACAGCCCCAAAATTAACTTTTCTTTTATATAAATTTTTAGCGGAGTGATATAGATTTGATGTATCTATAAAAACCCCAACTCTTTGCTCTTTTTGTTTAATTATACTCATAAAAATAATTTAATCTTATAAAAATAACTTCTCTTTTAATCATACTACTAATAAAAATAATTTCCTATATAAAAACTCCTCAGAAGAGGAGTTTTTAGTTTTTCATTTTTTGAGCAGTTGCTTCATATCTCTCTTTGTCTGTCTTCTCCAAAAACTTAAGGTGTTTTCTTCTGTCGGCTACCATTTTAATCAGTCCGCGACGAGAACTGTTATCTTTTTTGTGATCTTTTAAGTGAGAAGCTAATTCTTCTATTCTTTTACTCAAAATAGCCACCTGAACCTCTGGGCTACCGGTATCTTTTTCGTGCAACTGATTCTTTTTTATAATGTTTTGTTTTTTCTTTGTTGTTAACATTGCAGAGAAATAGTAGCATAAAAGGCTATTTTTTGCAAGTTTAATCTTTTCTGTATATTTTGCGACATTGATTTAAGTGGTATAATAAAGGGGTGAATAAACTAGAAAAATTAAAGAGGGAGTTCCTGGAACATGTTGAAATTGAAAAAGGCAATAGTCTTAAAACTGTTAGAAATTATGATTATTACCTATCTCGTTTTTTTGAATTTGCCAAAATAACAGAACCCAAAGAAATAAATGATGATAAAATTCGGGAGTTCAGACTTTTCTTAAACAGACAACCAGGACTAAAAACAAAAGGCCAACAATCATCCAGCCTCAAAAAAAACACTCAAAATTATCACCTCATCGCCCTGCGATCTTTTCTTAAATACTTAATGAAAAGAAATGTCCCCTCCTTGTCCCCAGACAGAATAGAATTGGCTAAAACCAAAGAGCGTTCGTTGGATTTGATTTCAGTTGAAGAGCTAGAGAGATTGCTTTCTGCTCCCTTGAAACTTTTAGAAATGAAAAAAAATATTGATCGCCAGAAAATTTTGAGGGATAAAGCCATCTTAGAATTATTTTTTTCTACCGGCCTGCGTTTATCAGAACTTTGTTCTTTAAATAGAGACTTAGATTTGTCTAAAGATGAATTTTCAATTCGGGGCAAGGGGGAAAAAGTAAGAGTTGTCTTTCTGTCCGACTCAGCTAAAAAAGCAATTAGTGAATATTTAAGAGAAAGGAAAGATATGGCCGAACCTTTGTTTGTTCAATACTCTTCCAATAAAAGAGAAGACAATCGCCTGACACCACGATCAATAGAAAGAATAGTTAAATATTATGCAATCGTGGCTGGTATTTCAAAAAAAGTAACTCCTCATATTATTAGACACTCATTTGCTACAGACTTACTTTCCAATGGGGCTGATATTCGCTCTGTTCAAATGATGCTCGGTCATGCAAACATAGCAACTACTCAAATATACACTCACATTACCGACAAACAATTAAGAGATGTACATAAAAAATTCCACAGTCGTGGCTAGGGCTTTTAATTTAAAAAAGTTATAATAGGAATATGGATTATCAAAAACATAAAGAATATTTTGAAACTGCTTATCGTACCGGATCAGACATCTGGACTCATTTATCTATGAAAAATCGCGGGGCAATGTTGATGGAAAAATTACAACCCGGGGCTTTAATTTTAGATGTTGGTTCTGGGCGTGGGTTAGTGGCTAAAAAATTAGCTGAGTCTGGTTTTTCTGTTATTGGCTTAGATTTTGAAAAAGAAATTGTTAAAAAGACAAACGGGCTTGTCAAAGATTGGGGCTTAGAAGGTAAATTAAAATTCGTTGAGGGTGACGCGTTAGATATTCCTTTTGTTGATAATAGTTTTGACGGAGTCTGTGATTTTGGTTTAATGGAAAATCTATACAAAGAAGATTGGGAAAAATATGCTAGCGAGGTCTGTAGAGTTTTGAAACCCGGAGGCTATTATCTAAATACATCTCTTTCTAAAGAAACGCAAGAATTTTTAGGTTTTAGACCTAAGGGTTCTCCTGGAGGAGATTTAGAAAAATATGATTTGGTTTATCATTTCTTTGGTACAGATGAAATTAAAAATATTTTTGACCACAATTTAAATCCGATTGAACAAGATATCAAATTTGTTGATCATCCAAACGAAGTTGCCCTAGTTGAAACACTCTTTCAGAAAAAAGATAATTCTAATTGCCAAAAAGTAGATGAAAATAATTAGTTGGAACACC
>DAOQRR010000040.1:0-1264 GCA_035355875.1 Minisyncoccota bacterium | reverse complement strand
AAAAAAGATAATTCTAATTGCCAAAAAGTAGATGAAAATAATTAGTTGGAACACCAATGGATTACGAGCCACGATTAGGCAAGGAAACTTTACACCTTTGTTTAGTTTTAATAATCCCGATATTGTTTGTTTTCAAGAAACAAAATGTGAGCCTGAACAATTAGAAGAAAAAGACAGAAACCTGAAAGGTTATTTTTCATATTTTTCATATTCTTTAAACAAAAAAGGCTATAGTGGTGTTGCTATTTATACAAAACAAAAACCAATTAAAGTTGATTTTGGTTTTGGAATTAAAAAATTTGACGATGAGGGACGAACCCTAGTTGCCTACTATAAAGATTTTGTTTTAATTAATTGTTATTTTCCAAATGGTGGTGGGGGCCCTGATAGATTAAAATACAAGCTTGATTTTTATGATGCTTTTTTAATTTTTATAAATAAACTAAAGAAAAAAGGTAAAAATGTTATTTTTTGCGGGGATGTAAACACGGCTCATAAAGAAATAGATTTAGCTAGACCTAAAGATAATGAAAAAAATACTGGATTTTTACCCATAGAAAGAGCTTGGCTTGATGAGCTTATAAATAATGGCTGGGTAGATATATTTAGAAACCTTTACCCCGATAAAAAAGATGTTTATACTTACTGGGACCAAAAAACACGAGCCCGAGACAGAAATGTTGGCTGGCGAATAGACTATTTTTTCACTCACTTGTCATTTATCAAAAAAATTAAAAGTTTTAAAACCCTGGATTCATATCCTGGCTCAGACCACTGCCCTATTCTAATAGAAATAAAACCCTAAGAAATTCTTAGGGTTTTATTTTGTGTTTAAGATGAAGTTTTGATATTTCTTCCTTTTCTAAATCTTCTTTTTTTTGCTTTCCTTTATCTCCTAGTTTTTTTAAATCTTCATCGCTAAGAAGGTTTAATTTTAAAACCAGTTCAGATAATTTTTCTTTAGTATTTTTGCTGGGGTCATCTAAAACTTCTTCAAGTAATGCATTTAATATATAACCCATGCGAGGTCCGGCTTTTATTCCAAGCTCTTTTATTAAATAATTTCCATCTACAGCTAATTGACCCACTGAAATTGGATCCCTTAAGACCTCTTCAATCATGGCATGATATTTTCGAAGCCGATAGGGAGCTTCAGTTTTTTTCATGCCAACCCTATCACACTCTCTAACTTTCATTAAATCCCAAATGTGTTCCTGTCCAACTTTTTGGATTATTCTTCTAACAGCCGAGAGGGTAATTGTTT
>DAOQRR010000039.1:0-4040 GCA_035355875.1 Minisyncoccota bacterium | reverse complement strand
ACCTAGCTGACTAGCTAAACGAATTCTTTGAGCCTCACCACCCGATAAAGTATTGGCTCTTCTGTCTAGAGATAAGTAATCAAGTCCAACATTTAATAAAAATTGTAACCTAGATTCTATTTCATTTATAACATTTTTAGATATTTCTTTTTCTTTTGGACTTAGTTTAAGATTAACAAAAAAGTCAGCCGTTTGTTCTATCGTCATTTTTGTTAAATCAGCAATATTCAAAAAAGGAGTATGTTCATCTTCTTTATCCTTTTTGTCTTTTTTTTCATTACCCAAAAAAACATTTAAAGCTTCGGGTCTGAGGCGCTTGCCTCCACAATCTGGACAAACTTCTTGGCCTCCAAAATATTTTGTTCCCAGTCCATTACAAGAAGGGCAAGCCCCGTAGGGAGAATTAAAAGAAAATAATCTTGGCTCTATTTCTGGAAAAGAAAAACCGTCAAAAGGACAAGCAAACTTAGTGGACATTAAAAATTCCTCTAAACTTTTTTCTTTAGATTTAATTTTTTTCTTTTTATCATCTCCAAAAACTACTAGGACTAAACCTTCAGATTCTAAAATGGCTCTTTCCACTGATTCAGCCAATCTCATCCGAGAATCTTCCTTATTATCCTTAAACTCGTGGACCTGGAAAGAGTCAACAATGATCTCAATATCATGTTTTTTATTCTTGGTCATTTCTATTCTGTCTCTTAATTTTTTGATCTCTCCGTCAATTCTAACTTCAGTAAACCCTTTGTTTAATAAATCATAAAGTAATTGGTAGTACTCTCCTTTTCTTCCTCTAACTATGGGTGATAAAATTTTAATTGGCTCATCGCTCCACTTAACCCCAAGAACATCTTTTTTGTTACAATTTTTCTCAATATCTTCTATTTTTTCTACAATAAAATTCAAAATTTCTTCGGTGGAAAGTTTTTTAATCTCTTGTCCGCAAACAGGACAATGCGGGTGGCCAATTCTAGAATACAAAACCCTCAAATAATCATATATCTCTGTAATTGTCGCCACGGTGGAACGAGGATTATTAGAGCGTGATTTTTGATCAATAGAAATAGCTGGAGATAGACCTGTTATTTCTTCAACATCCGGCTTGGGCATTTGATTTAAAAACTGCCTAGCGTAAGAAGAAAGAGATTCAACGTAACGACGCTGTCCTTCGGCAAAAATAGTATCAAAAGCAAGAGATGACTTACCCGAGCCAGAAACTCCAGTGATAGCTATTATTTTATTACGAGGCATTTCAACATTTATGTTCTTTAGATTGTTTGTTTTAACGCCTTTGATTATTATTTTATCTTCCTCTTTTTTCTTCATAACCAACATAAGCCCCTCTTTTGTTCCATAGGGGGTATATCAAATATTAAACTAGCCCAAATATAGCATAAAATAATAATATATGCACCTTAACTTCACGATCGTGAACGAGAGCGGTAAATTGAGTAGTCCGACTACTCAAAAACATACTTCGCCGAGCGGAAAGATAAGCCTCTACAAGAATAGCTTCCACAAAAGAGTACGCAAAATTTTTTGCCTGCCCGAATGCTAAGTATTAGCAGGCGGGTTAAAAATTTTGCTCAAATTTAAACGCCGTACTCCCCCCACCTATTTTTTATATAAACAATAAAGAAAATCTAACTCAATGATTATAACTTACTTTTTCTTAACCATATAACCTAATCAAAAAAATAGGTGGGGGGACTCTTTTATGGAACTATTCTTTGCGTGACCTTTAGTTGTGTAGCCTTGCGGAAAAGATTGTTGTTCCAAAAAACATTGCGGAGCGCGACGGCGCGAGCATAGGAATTTCAGAGCATTGAAATATCCGTGTTTTTTGGGACAACAATCTTTGAAGCGAGGCAAGATTGGTTTACCATTTAACTTCGCGACCGCGAAATTAATGGTAAGATATTTTTTGAGGCAATAATCTTAAATTGAGATTTCTACTTCTGGCATACCCATGACATATGGACCGACTTGATATTGGGCAAAATATATCTTTATACTATCTCCAGTAAAAGTAAAAGTCTTAAAGTTTTCCTCTGTTGGTTCTGTGCCACTATCTATAGAACTGTTTATGTTTTCTAGATAATCTTCTATGGCCTCCGGATCAGAATTAGCTCGGTCTTCATCACTTATGGTAGCATATGCTTCTTTTAGCATTTGCCGGCTTGCTTGAGATAATTTATCCAAATAGTCTTCATCATCTCCATAAATATCAGCTAAAGTGATGGGGCGATTATTTTTTAAATCATAATTATAAGATTTCTTAACTTCATAACCATGAGCCCCACCAGTAAAAGCACCATAGCTTAATATAAAACTTATGTAAGAGGAATTACTCTGAATAATAGAAAAGTCAGAATAAAAATAGAATTTCTCTTCAAGGCTAGGTTGCTTTGGTATGTTGTCTTCTGCTGTTTGGAGATTATATCTAGTTTGCCAATTATCTTTAGCAATTAATCTATCATTTTCCATTTGTTCTTTCAGGAAATCTTCTATTGATAAGTTGAAATTTATATCAGCATCTTTGAAATAGGGATACTTAACATCAAAGTTAATATATGGATCATCTATTGTTAATTTTTTAGTTTGATATGAACTCTCCATAACAAGAGACTCCTCTTCTTTTAGCTCTATTTTTTCTTTGTCTTCAATTGGTAAGTTTTGTTGTCGATTAGAGAAAAAGAATACTAAACCTATGCTTAATGATATTAGGAGGAAAATAGTAGCTATAATTATTAAATAGATTCTTTTCATATTTACATTATACTCCTATTTCAATTTTTGTCTCAAGACCACAATTTCATCTCTTAAAATAGCGGCCGTTTCAAAATCTAACCTTTTAACCGCTTGATTCATTTGCTCTTCCTTAATTTTAATTATTTTATCTAAAACTTTTTGCTTGCGCGCCTCGTCAGATAATAAAAGATTCTTAATACTATCTCTTTCCCCCTTCCCCTTGTTACTTTTATCCTTCTTAAAAGCTTTTTCAAAAACCTCTAAATCTAATTCCAGTTCTAGATTGACTGACTTCTGGTGTTTATCTTCCAATCCTTCTGTAATATCTTTAATATTTTTCGTAATTGTTTTTGGTGTGATGTTGTATTTTTTATTATGTGCAATCTGGATTTGACGACGACGATTAGTTTCATTGATAGCTTTTTCTAGAGCATCGTTTAAGTGGTCAGCATATAAAATAACTTTACCTTCAATATTCCTGGCGGCTCTACCTATGGTTTGGATAAGTGAAGTTTCTGACCGTAGAAAACCAGCTTTATCTGCATCTAATATTCCTATAAGAGCTAGCTCGGGTAAATCTAACCCTTCTCGTAATAAATTAACTCCGACTAAGACATCTATTTCCCCTTTTCTAAACGAAGTGATGACTTGAATTCTTTCAATAGTTTTAATCTCACTGTGTAGATATTCTGCTTTTAATCCTTTTTCTTTTAGATAGATTGATAAATCTTCAGCCATCTTTTTAGTTAAAGTGGTAGCTATTACACGATTTCCTTTTTCAATAACCTTCTCAGCTTCTTTTATAAAATCTTCTATTTGTCCGCCATATTTATGAAGCGGAAGAGAAACTTTTTGCGATGGTCTGGCCCCTCGTCCTCCCTCATCCGAGGACCTCACAAAAAGTTTCTCTTCCGAGTAATTACTACTTGCCGAAACCGGTCGAACAATGACTTCGGGATCAATTAAACCGGTGGGTCTAATTATTTGTTCAACTATCTGACCACTTTCTCGCCTTTCTTTTTCTGCAGGGGTCGCTGAAACATATATCACTTGGCCTACTCTTTCTTCAAATTCATTGTATTTTAAGGGTCTATTGTCTTTGGCTGAAGGCAAGCGAAAACCATAAGAGACCAGAGTTTCCTTCCTTGAGGCATCACCAGCATACATGCCTTGCAATTGAGGCAAGGTCACATGAGATTCATCTATAACAGTCAAAAAATCTTCTCTAAAATAAGACAATAAAGTTTCTGGTGGCTCACCCTCTTTCTTGCCAGAAAAATGTCTAGAAT
>DAOQRR010000038.1:0-4152 GCA_035355875.1 Minisyncoccota bacterium | reverse complement strand
AGAAGATAATTTATTGATTCAAGGGATGGAGGCTGAGAGTAAAAAAAGATTTATGCATCATTACAATTTCCCCCCATATTCATCTGGTGAAACCGGCCGAGTCGGTGGAGTTGGCCGTCGAGAATTAGGTCATGGGTTTTTAGCTGAAAAAGCTTTAATTCCTGTCATACCTAACAAAGAAGATTTTCCTTACACTATTCGTCTTGTTTCTGAATCTGTTGCTTCCAATGGTTCAACCTCCCAGGCTTCAATCTGTGCTTCAACTATTGCCTTAATGGATGGGGGTGTGCCAATAAAAGAACCAGTAGCTGGTATTTCTATTGGTCTTATGCTTGACGAAAAAGATAAAGATAAATATGTATTACTAACAGATATTCAAGGCCCAGAAGACCACTATGGAGACATGGACTTTAAAGTCGCTGGAACAAAAAATGGAATTACGGCTATTCAATTAGATATTAAACTAGGGGGTATTCCTGTTAAAATATTAAAAGAGGGATTAGAAAGAGCTCGTTTAGCCAGAATGCAAATATTAAATACAATCTTAGATGAAATTCCTAACCCTAGACCAGAAATTTCTCCAAGTGCTCCAAGAATAATGACTACCAAAATAGCCAAAGACCAAATTGGGCTAGTCATTGGACCTAGTGGAAAAAATATAAATGGAATCAGGGAAAAAACCAACACAGAAATTACAATTGAGGAAGACGGGACTGTTTTTGTTACTGGTAAAACGGATGATGCCAAGCAAGCTGTTAAAATAATTGAAGATATGACGAAGGAGTGGAAGGTTGGTGAGCAGACAGAAGGGGAGGTTGTAAAAATTATGGACTTCGGGGCCTTCGTCCGTTTTGGTTATGAAAATGAAGGGCTAGTGCATATTTCAGAACTGGCTCCTTTCCGAGTTGAGAAAGTTTCTGATATTATTAAGGAAGGAGATAGGGTTCCAATTAAAATTATTAAACTGGATGAAAAAGGAAGACTTAATTTGTCTATTAAAGAAGCAGACCAAGATTTTTTCAAGAAGAAGGAGCTCTAGATCTAATTATGTTTGGCGAAAGTCTAAATAATTAGTATGGACAACGAAAACAACAAACAAAAAGCTAAGGTTTTGAGAACTTACACCTCTGATATGGCTGAGGCTATTAGACAAGATGAGGCTTCGGTTATTAAAATAGCTTTAGCAGAAAAAGCTCGCAGGGAAAGAGAGGCACAAGAAAAAAAAGCTGAGGGAACAAATTTTACTAAGACAGCTTTTTTGCTTGGTGGGATTTTGCTTTTAGCCATCGCTGGTGCAACTATTTATTTTTTGTTTTTTAGAAAAACTGAAGAAGTCGTTGTTCCGGTTGAAAGTAGAATTGAATCATTTTTGTCTTACGACTCTAACCAAATTATTGAAACCTCTTCAATTGAAAATTTTATTCAGTTAATAACAACAATCAAAGAAAAAGAGGGTGGTCTATCTGGAATAATTAAAACTTTCTTTTTTGTTAAAGAAGTTGGTGAGCAAAAAGAATTTCTTTCACCAGCCGAATTGCTATCCTTAGCCAATGTTAAAGTTCCAGATTCTTTGCTTAGAGCGCTATCGTCAAACTATTTATTTGGTAAATATGAAATTAACCAAACCATCAAAGAGACTGCTCCATTTTTAATCCTTGAAGCAAACACAAATAACTACAATCAAGCCTATGCCTCTATGCTAAACTGGGAAGACACAATGCTTTCTGATTTATTATTTTTCTTTGAAATAAAATTACCAGAAGGCAAGCTAGCTATTTCCTATGGAAGTTGGGGGGATTTAATTATCAAAAACAAAGATGTTCGTGTTTTGCGAGACCCATACGGCAAGGGTTTAATTTACTACTCTTTTGTTAATAAAAATAGCTTCGTTATTACCACTAGAGCAGAAGCTCTAGCTGAAATTATTGACAGAATCTTAACAAAAAATTTATAAGTTTGTTATTTCTAAACAAGGTGCTAAAATAATAGTCGAGATTAATTATTAAATAATCAATTAAAAAAATGGACACCGAAAAATATAAAACAAAATTACTTGAAGAAAAAAAGCAAGTGGAGGAAATACTGGGTGAATTAGGGGTTGTTGATAAAACAGGAGATTGGGAAGCTACTCCAGACAACGAAACAGCCAATCAAGAAGTTCCAGATGAAGCTGACCTGGCGGAAAGATCAGCTGATTATCACGAAAGATCAATCAAATTAGACTCACTAGAAGAAAGATTAGAAGACATCCGAAAAGCTTTGGATAAGATTGAGAGTGGGGATTATGGTATTTGTGAGGTTTGCGGAAAAGAAATTGAGGCCGACCGATTAGAAGCCAACCCCTCAGCTATGACTTGTAAAAATTGCATGAATAAAGATTAAACAAAAAACCACGAGCCATCGTGGTTTTTTAATAATAAAATGTCATTTTCTAAAATATATTCAGCTCAAACTTATTTTTTGAAAGGGAAAATTGTTTCCGTTGAGGTAGATATTACAACGGGATCTCTTTTTTCTTTTACGGTTGTTGGTTTACCAGATAAGGCCGTAGAAGAATCCAAAGACCGAATTGCTTCCGCCTTAAAAAATTCTGGTTTTAATTCTCCTAAAAGCAAAAATCAAAAAACAGTCATTTCTTTATCTCCAGCTGAGTTAAAAAAGGAGGGACCTTATTTTGATTTAGCTATGGCCTTAGCTTATCTTTTGTCTGCCGATGAAATATCTTTCAACATTGACCAAAAAATATTTCTGGGGGAACTTTCTTTAAATGGAGACTTACGCCCTATTAGGGGAGCCCTCTTATTAGTCCAAGAAGCTAAGCGCCTAGGTATTAAAGAAGTATTTTTACCAATTGAAAATGTTAAGGAAGCTAGTTTGGTTAAAGATATTAAAATTTTTGGAGCTAAAAACTTAAAACAAGTTATAGCCCACCTAACAACAAACAAAGAAGAGGATAAGATAATACCCGCCCCACCAACAAAAATACAATATAAAGAGAAGAAAAGCGCTATTGATTTTTCTGATATTCGAGGACAAGAAAGCGCTAAAAGGGGCTTAGAAATTGCCGCAGCGGGTGGTCATAATATTGCCATGTCTGGACCACCTGGTACGGGTAAAACTATGCTAGCTAGGGCCTTTTGTCAGATATTACCAAGTTTAGAAATTGATGACTGTATAGAAATAACTGGTATTCACTCAATTGCTGGCACGCTTGGCAATACCATAATTACTGAACCTCCTTTCCGTAGTCCTCACCACACATCTAGTTATGTTTCTATTATCGGGGGCGGAACTAATCCCAAACCAGGAGAAGTTACATTGGCTCACCGTGGAGTTTTGTTTTTAGATGAATTTCCAGAATTTGACAAAAGAGTTTTAGAAGCACTGCGTCAGCCACTTGAAGATAATTTCGTCTCTATCTCTCGGGCCAAGGGATCAACGACTTTCCCTTCTAATTTTATCTTAGTCGCAGCCATGAATCCTTGTCCTTGTGGTTACCGAGGAAGTAAAACAAGAGAATGTACTTGCAGTGCTTCTCTTTTAGAGAAATATAGACGAAAAATTTCTGGGCCAATTGTTGACCGAATTGATATGTGGGTCACCGTTGGAGATGTTGATTATCAAAAGCTATCTAGCAATAATAGAAGCGGGCAAAGCTCTGAAACAATTAGGCAAAGAGTTATGCTTGCAAGAAAAATTCAAAGAGAGCGTTTCAAAAATTCTGCTCGGCAAATAAAAATTAATAGTGATATGAATGTTAAAGATTTAGAACTTTATGCTCCGCTTGATGAAGAAACTAGGAAAATTTTAAATGAAAGTTCTCAAAGATTAGGACTCTCAGCTCGAGCCTATCATCGCACAATTAAATTAGCCAGAACTATTGCCGACCTAGAAGAGAGTAAAAATATTTATCAAAAACATATTTTAGAAGCCTTGCAATATAGACCAAAAGAAAATTAGCCTCAATCAAAAATTACCGCTTAATTCCACGACCGATAATCTAGTGATAAAAAAGATTAAACTCTATTCGCGGTCGCGAAGCTGGGTTATATTTTTGAGTAGTCGGACTACTCAAAATACCAAAAGTGACAAAAATGAAAACAGCCCAGTTGGGCTGTTTTCATCTAAATCAAATTATTTTAAAATGGAGGT
>DAOQRR010000037.1:3389-4260 GCA_035355875.1 Minisyncoccota bacterium | reverse complement strand
GTTTACTTTTATCTGTTTTTCTGGTAGTATTCTTGTATTCATGATTGCTAGTCTTAGTGCGACTTGAATAATAAATAATATAATTAAAAAGTAAAAATATGCCAATCACAAAATCAGCCAAAAAAGCATTAAGAGGTTCTTTGGTTAAAAAAGCGATGAATGATCGTAATAAAAAAAACGTTAAAGAGTCTTTTAAGAAAATAGAGAAATTACTCAAAGAAGATAAAAAAGAAGAAGCCAAGAAAGTTCTATCAGATTTTTATAGTTCAATTGATAAAGCCGCTAAGAGGGGAGTTATCAAAAAGAATACTGCCTCTCGAAAGAAATCTAGAGTAACAAAGATGATAAACAAATAATAAAAGCCCAACTATTGTTGGGCTTTTATTATTTAATTCAAATTAAATTATTCCTCTGGGGCAACAACTGGCTCTTCTTCGGCCACATCTCCCTCTGTCCCTGTCTGTTCAATAGGTGTTTCCTCAACAGGTGCTTCCTCAATAGGTGCGTTTTTCTTTGTGGTGATTATCATAACCAACCAAACAACTAATAAAGCAACTATTATCCAAATAAGGATTTTAATGAATTTTGGCTTAGCCTCAGGGCTTTTTTGCTCTGGGTGGCTAGCTTCTTCTCTGTTTTCCTCTGGTACTTGGTTAAAATTTTGATCGTCCATATTATAGAAATTATTTTTTTAATAAAAATCGACTACTTTTTAATTATAACACACGGGTGAGATAATGAAAGACTCAACCTTGGGGGATAAAAAAACGATAAAATCTCTAAAACCAAATGCTCCTCATTTGGTTTAAAGAGTTTTTATGTGATCCCGGCAGGACCGCGAGTACGCTTATCGACTTCGACTAAAACTTTT
>DAOQRR010000037.1:0-3289 GCA_035355875.1 Minisyncoccota bacterium | reverse complement strand
ACATAATAAAATCACCACATAAAAGTGGTTATTTTATTATGTGATCCCGGCAGGACCGCGAGTACGCTTATCGACTTCGACTAAAACTTTTTCGTCAAAAAGTTTTGTCTAGTCACCAGCTCGTCTGTTTTTCTTGCTAGAAAAACATGACTCCGCTGTTCGATTCCTGCTCGCAAGAGAAGAAGTTCTCTTGCTCGGAACCACATAATAAAATCACCACATAAAAGTGGTTATTTTATTATGTGATCCCGGCAGGAATCGAACCTGCATCATAACTTCCGCAAAGTTACGTCCTATCCATTGAACGACGGGACCAAATTGTTTTGGCTTCAATTTACACTATTTAATAGACACTCGCAAGTTAAAAACCAATTTTATCCATAAAAACAGCACTTCCCGTCTCATCAACCTGAGAGCGTTTAACAACCCTAGATAAATTATCTTCCACCTTATCTTCCAACTCTTCGGGAACCAGTATCGCTAGAATAGGTAAAAATCTTTTATTTGTCTCTATTAAAAGTTTGAAATAAGGTTTTTCTTCAACATTTTTAATATTAAAACTTTTTAAGGATGACCATTCATAAAAAACATCACGATGAGTTAATCCCTTTGTTTCAATTTTGTATAGAGCTTGTTCGGGTCTTTTAATTGAAAATAAAATTAAACTAAAACCTGATAAAAATAGGAATATTCCAAAAATATAATTCCCTCGCCAAATAGTAATAATGACGGACAGAATTGTAATAAGGCCAATTCCCCAAAACCAGTCATTGCTGTGATCTTTATGAATATACTCTGGAGATGACCACTCTATTGTTTCTAGAATAATTTCTTTAGCTTTTTTCATACTCTCTTATTTTATCATTAAATCTAAATCAAATAAAGCAAAAGACCCCAACGGGGCCTTTTGCTTTGTTTTATTTCCTTTTCCCAAAAAATCCTTTCCTCTCTTTTTTTTCTTGCTCCTCTTCCTCTATTTCTTTAAGCTCTTCTCTTGCGTCTAATTCTTCCTTTATGTTGTCCCAGCTTTCTTTGATTTGTAATATTACTCCAGCTAGCTCTTCGGGGTCCATTTCTTTTAGATTTTCATATTCAACCTTAACTTGTTCAACTATCTCTTGATAAACAGGTTCAGTTAGCTCCTTAACCTCTTTAGCTTTTTCCATAACGCTTTTTTTAACCTTTTTCCCCAGATCACTAACAATTTTTCTATTTTTCTTTTTGTTTGGACCCAAAAAAGCATAAGCAGCTCCTGCAAGGGCAGCGATTCCGGCACCAATTCCAACAATTGCACCAGTACTGATTCTCTTCTTTTTATTATTTTCTTTTGACATATTTTTTAAATCAATTTTATTGATTTTAGATTAATTAATAATAAACGACGAATTAAATAATTTTCTTATTATTTGGCTGGTCGTTTCCCTTTTTATTTTTCTCTTTGCCAAACAAAAAAGTGAATAGGGGGCTTTGCCTAATTTGTTCTCCTAGTTCCCTTAGTTCGCTATTAGCATCATCAGCATAATTTTTTAAAATCTTTGATATTTTATAGAAATTTCTAACCATTTTTATAAAATAAAACAAAGCTACTAAAAAAAATAAGACCAAGACAACGACAGCAATGGTTGTTACAAAGAAAAATATATCAGCCTTCAAAATCGATTCCATATATAAATATATTTTATCATTAAATTATTAAAAATGCACTAAGGCCAGATTCCTAGATTATTTGAGAAATCCATGTTTTTGTGTTAATGTGTGTTTGGTTGGATATTTCCAACATCGTATTCGGGAGATCGTAGCTCCCAAAAAGTTCTTTACTATGAAAAATCTACCAACCAAATCTTTCAACATGCCTTATGGTCCGGACCGTTTTGACCTTATGTTGTCAGTCTTTGACCAAAAAGAGACGGAAATATCATGTGATATCCCCGAAGAGAAGATGGCTGCCTTGAAAATTAAGGTTGTCTTCTTGGGGGCCAACAGAAAAGAAGGGGAGTGGGAGGCATGGACAGGACGAGTCCGTTTTGTGGACCCAAATTTCTCTAACGAAGTTAGGGAATATAAATATAACACTAGGCACAGGTATGGTGTTATATTGGGTAAATAAAAACACTCCGAGGGGGTGTTTTTTTGTTGACAAGAGATTAAAAATAAAGTATTCTTTTGTTAAATTATTATTTCTAAATATAAAATATTTATCATGGAAAAAGCAAAAAAAATAATGAACTTCCCTGGACCTTCAGCAGTTGGAAGAGATTTCATGTTAGAAAAACTGATAGAAAAACAGTCAGACCTAGAAAAAGATCTAGGAGAATCTTTCAACTTGAAAGTAGCAATAAAGACTACAGATCGACCCGCTAGAAACATTGAGTTAACCAAGAAATCTATTAGCCAAGAACAGTTCTATGAGATGAAAGAAAAGGGAGAAATATTTGCCTCTTATATTCTTGAGTCTAATGGTAAAAATTATGGTTATGAAGTATCGGCTTTTGATGGAGAGGGAAAAGATGTTCTCTTGGCTGATGCCTCAGTCTACCAAACATTAGATTTAAAAGAGAAACTAGGAGAATCTCTTTATTCTGTAGCGGTAGTAGCTTCAAGAGATTACAGAGAAAAAAATATTAGGCAAAGAATAGAGTCGGGTAACTCTTCTGAATCGGAAGAAGAAATAAAAGCCAGACTTAATCTTGGAGATGCTCATGTGGTTTTGTTGGCACTAATGGCCCAAGAGCCATACTCAAACCTTGTGGACTCATCTTTTGAATCTGCTGTTAACCGGTTCATTTCTTCTAAAGGAGAAGATATAGAGGCAGAAAAGTTTATTAAGAATTTCTCTAACTCTGAAAACGTTGTCTCTATGCTAAGAAGACTAATAAACACAGAGTCTAAGGTCGTAGAAGAGTTTTTTGTAAGAGGAGATTTTGATCGCTTACCAGACGGTCAGCCCTTCTCTGGTTCTCATTTACAAGAGACTCTTCATAAAATTTTTAAAAAAGCCCTACAGACGACCGTTAATTAAAACGGTCGTTTTTGCATGAAAACAAAGCACGCTCATAACCCACGACGTTATAAAAAATAAAAACCGCAATTATAATTGCGGTTTTTATTTTAAGACTCGAGATTGAAATTAAAATGTAATTTCTAATCCACTCTTTTGGTCGTTATTTAAATAGAAAGTTATAACCCAAGAAGACCCGAGTCCTTTTTGGATAGTATAGACCTTTTCTGTTTTGTCTAACACTTGAGCTCCACCCGTTACGAGTCCTTCAATAATGGAATCTCTTTCTTG
>DAOQRR010000036.1:0-5002 GCA_035355875.1 Minisyncoccota bacterium | reverse complement strand
GAAGCTTTTATACTTAACAAATTAAGAGACGGCCGTCTCTTAATTTGTTAAGCATAAAACTTGTTTTCTTTTTTTATTTTGTTATTGTTTTGTTTTTGTTTCTAACTATTTTTATAACACAGCTTCGCGGCCGCGAAGCTGTGTTATACCCCCCTTACATTCTTCCCACATGTCCGACATGTGGGAAACTATATTCATGGTCGTGAAATTAGTGTCACTCTTAAAAAACGCTCGCTCTTTTACTTCACGGTCGTAGAGAAAAGATAAAAACATGATAGAAAATTTGCTTTTTTGAGTTATTTGTGCTATAATTGTAAAGTTATCTTATGGAAAATAAGGATAAGAAATCTATCAAAAACTTCAAGGATCTGGTTAAAAATACCAGATATATTTTTCTTTTAAACCAAAAAGAAAAACACCCTAAACAATTTTATGAAAGAGTTTAATTAGTAGTTGCTAATTCGTCTAAAACATAGTATACTTCCCCTATATGACAGCTTTAATAAATGTCCTACCGATAATACAAATTGTGCTATCAGTCGTCTTAATAGCGACTATTTTACTTCAAAATTCTAACGCCGGGTTAGGAGAAGCTTTCGGTGGTAGTTCTGGGGGTTTATATTCAACTCGTCGGGGTTTTGAAAAATTCTTGTTTTACTTAACCATTGCCTGTGCTATCCTTTTCACAATCCTGTCTCTCTTGGCTATTCTTATAAAATAAGACAGTCTAATATTCAGTTGTCTTATTTTAATTGTTTATGCATATTATTAAAAAATTCTATACCTACAGAAAAAAAGATTTGAGAGATGCAGCTATTTCTTTCTCTCAAAAACAATTCATTATTTTTGGATTTGTTTTCGTCGTTTGCCTAACTTCTTTATTTATTATGCTTGGAAACTTAAATAGAATGTTTATGGTTGAAGTCCCTAAAAATGGGGGAACAGTAATTGAAGGAATTGTTGGAACCCCCACTTTAGTTAACCCTGTTATGGCTAACTCTGAAGCAGACAAAGATTTAACCGCCTTGGTTTACTCTGGGTTAATGAGAAAAAATAGCTTGGGTGAATTAATACCAGACCTAGCAGAGTCCGGGCCAACAATTTCAGAGGATGGTAAAAAATACACTTTTACAATTAAAGAAGAGGCTAAGTTCCACAATGGAAAAAAGGTAACAGCCGATGATGTTATTTTCACAATTGAAAAAATAAAAGACCCAACAATTAAAAGTCCACAGAAGTCACGTTGGGATGGGGTATCAGTTTCTAAGATAGACGACAAAACTATTGTCTTTACGACAACCGAACCTTATTCTTCTTTTCTAAATAATACAACAATTGGTATCTTACCTTCTTCCCTATGGGAAAATGTTAATCCAAATGATTTTGGTATTTCTTCTTTGAATAATTCTAAAGCCATCGGCTCTGGCCCTTATAAAATAAAAAGGGTGATTAAAGATGATGAGGGCTTTGCTAAAAAATATGAGCTAGAGCGTTTCAATGATTTTATTTTGGGTAAACCTTTAATTAAAAACTTTAATGTCATTTCATTTGATAACGAAAAGGAGGTTATCCGAGCCCTACAATCAAAAACAATTACTCAAGCTGGCTGTATCAGCCCAGAAAATATGAATAATATTAAAAAAGATAATTATTCTATTGAAACCACTACCCTTCCAAGACTCTTTGGCCTATTTTTAAATAGTAAAAATAATAAAATATTTGCCAACACCCAAGTCTTAAAAGCTGTTAATATGTCTATTGATAGACAAAATATTATTGATCAAGTTTTGGGGGGTTATGGACAATCAATTAATAACCCTATTCCAGAAAAGATGTCTCCCGGAGAAGAAGATATTAAATATGGAAACAATACTATTCTAGAAGCTAATAAAATACTAGAGGATAATGGCTGGGTTCTAGGGCCAGATAACATTAGATATAAAGAAACTGAGATCAAGGATGGCAAGAATAAAGAAATTGTAACTGAAAGATTGTCTTTTAAAATTACGACAGGAAACACTCCCGAGCTAAGAAAAACAATAGAATTAATAAAAGATCAACTCTATAAAATCGGGATAGAGGTTGATATTAGTAAGATATATGAAACCGGACAACTTAATCAAATTATTAGAGATAGAGAATATGAAGCTTTGTTCTTCGGTCAAATAATTAATCACCAAACAGACCTTTACTCTTTTTGGCACTCTTCTCAAATATCTGATTCTGGTCTTAATATAGCAATGTATAATAATCGCAAGGTTGATAATATTCTTGAGTCTATGATCAAAGAAAATCTAGCCCGCGATGAACTAGACAAAAAATATGAGGAGCTAAAGAAAGAATTTGCTAATAGCACCCCCGCCATTTTTGTTTATTCTCCTCATTATTTATATCTTGCTTCTAAAAACATTAACATCGTTTCGTTAGAAAATATGGTTAGCCCGGCAGATCGTTTTAGTTCAGTCTACTTATGGTCTGCTAACACTGATCGGGTTTGGAAAATTTTCGCTAAATAAAAAATATGATAGAAAAAAACAAAAAACAAAATCCTAAATCTAGAGGTGCCTCTAAGTTTAGTTATCAAAAATCTGGTAACATTAGGGTTATTCATAAACTAAAGACTCCAGATAATATTAAGTCTGTTAATCAAAAATCAGTGGCTTATTCTAGTACGCAAAAAATAGCCCCACAGAAAACAACTCGCAGTAGTTACCAATATGGAAATAAAAGAAATAATCATCGCTCAAAAATTACCGATAAGTCAGAGACAAACACAACAAAGTCTATTATCAATAAAAGCAGAAAGAGTAATATTCCTAATGCAGAAAAAGACACTATAAGAATTATTCCGCTTGGTGGAGTTGAAGAAATTGGTAAAAATATGACCGCCATTGAAATTGGAGATGATATTATCGTCATTGATGCTGGTATGCAATTTAAAACAAAAGAGACGCCAGGTATAGACTATATTATCCCAAACACAACTTATCTAGAGGAAAGAAAAGATAAGATTAGAGGTATTTTTATTACCCACGCTCACTTAGATCATATTGGTGGTCTGCCTTTAGTGATGAATAGAATTGGTAATCCCCCTCTTTACTCCAGAAATTTAACTATCTTAATGATAAAGAAAAGGCAAGAGGAGTTCCCTCACTTACCAGCTCTTAAAATTAATGTTGTTGAAAAAAATTCTGTTGTTAAGGCAGGAAATCTAACCGTCCGATTTTTCGGTGAAACTCACACAGTTCCTGATTCTATGGGGGTTATTGTTGAAACTCCTTATGGGATAATTGTTAATCCTGGAGATTACAAACTAGATCAAGTTGATGGACAAGTAGCAGAACAAGAAGAAAAAGAGTACGCCTTTTTTGAAAAAGAGAAAGTCTTATTATTAATGGCTGATTCTACTAATATAGAAAATGAGGGGTTTGCCTTACCTGAAATAAAAGTTCACCAGGGTTTAGAGAAACTGATTAAAGGAATTAGTGGTAGGATAATTATTGCAGCTTTCGCTTCCCACACTACTCGTCTTGTTAAAATTGTTGAGATTGCTGAATCACTCGGTAAAAAAGTTGCTATTGACGGGCGATCTATCAAAACCAATATGGATGTCTGTGAATTAGCTGGCTTATTTAAGCCTAAAAAGGGAACAATTATACCGATTGAAGAAGCCGAAAATTATCCACCCAACAAAGTTATCGTCTTAATGACTGGAGCTCAGGGAGAAGAGTTTTCTGCTCTAGACAGAGCCGCTAATAAAACTCATAAAAAATTTAATATTAGAAAGGGTGATACAATTATTTTATCAGCTTCAATTGTCCCTGGTAATGAGATATCCGTCCAGCACCTAAAAGATAATTTAACTCGTCACGGAGTTAGAATTATCAGCTACAGAACAAGCGAGGAGTATGTCCACGCTACTGGTCATGGTAATCAAGAGGATGTTAAATGGCTACACAAAAAGACTCATCCCAAATTCTTTATTCCTATTCATGGTCATCATTCAATGTTAGTTAAACATAAAGAGTTAGCTATGAGCTGGGGAATGCCCGAAGAAAATATTGTTGTCCCCGACAATGGATCAATCATAGAGGTAACTGATGGGGGACAAAAAATCTCAGTTCGCAAAGAAAAAGCCCCCTCAAACCCAATGATGGTTGATGGTTTTTCAATCGGCGATGAACAAGATGTAGTAATTAGAGACAGGGTTATGCTTGCTCAAGATGGGATGTTTGTCTTAATAGCTACAATTGACGCCTTAACTGGTAAATTAAGAAAATCTCCCGACATTATCTCTCGTGGTTTTATATACCTCAAAGAAAATCAGGATTTACTTCATCAAGTTAGATTAATTATCAAAAAAACGATTGAGGATGAGACTCGCGGAGCCGGAGTTATAAATTTTGATAATATTAAATCAGCTCTAGGAGATAATATCTCAAAGTTCCTTTATCAAAAAACAGCCAAAAGGCCAATTGTCATACCCGTATTATTAAGTATTTAATTTATAGTAAAATGTCATTTAAATTAACTAAACTTAAAAAATTATATATATTTTCTTTTGTATTTTCTCTTCATATTGCCCTTTCGGCATATATTAACTCTACTTTCTTAGCTCAATATATCAATGAAAATTATGTTGGTTTGATATATTCAATCAGCTCATTAATGGTCTTAGTGATGCTACTTAGAAGTTCAAGGATATTAAGGCATTTCGGTAATAAAAAAATGATTATCGTCTTCTTAATCATTAATATGGCATCTTTGGTGGCAATGGTCTTATCTTCTAACCCCATAATTATCGCTACGGCCTTTGTCTTATTTAACGGAACAAATACTCTAAGCCTATTTTGTATTGATATCTTTATTGAGCACTATGGTGACCCTAAGACAATCGGAAAAACTCGCGGAACCTATTTAACGATAGAGAATATTGCTTGGATGCTAGCCCCCTTAATCGCCGTCTTTTTAATTTCCGAAGAAGGTGGCTATAAGACTATCT
>DAOQRR010000035.1:0-5093 GCA_035355875.1 Minisyncoccota bacterium | reverse complement strand
TAAAACAAAATAATTATTGGGTGAAAAGAAAATTACATTAACAAACGGTCGTTTGTTAATGTAATTTTTTAGACGAGAAGATTATGTGTCCTTTCCCAACATACCTTCTTCCCACATGTCGGACATGTGGGAAGATTTTTTTATTTTAAAACGCGGAGACCAGGGAGCATACCCTTAGACAAGAAGTCTAAGCTAGCCCCACCGCCGGTGGAGAGAAAACTTATTTTATCTCCAATTTTTAATTTAGTAACTAAAGCAACAGTATCCCCTCCTCCCACAATACTTGTGGCTTTACTCTTAGCGATAGCTTTCAGTAAAAGACTAGAGGACCCAAGAAATCCATCTTCATATTTACCAAGTGGGCCATTCCATAAAATCAATTTTGATTTATCAACTAATTCTTTTATTTTAGAAATGGTTTCGGGGCCAACATCTAAAATAGATTCATTGGGCAAAACATCTTCTGCTTGAGTGACTCTCTTTTTGTGACCATCAAAGGCGACAACATCTTCGGGCAAGATAAGTTTCTTGTTTTTTAGAAAAAGTGGAATTTGAAAATTACTTTCTCCAACTAGCGAATTGCCAATTTCATAACCTTTGGCTTTCAAAAAATCATTGGCAATAGCTCCCCCGATGAAAACATCGTCGGCTAGGCGTAAAAACTTTTTAACTAGCGGAATTTTTGTTTCAAATTTAGCTCCACCTAAAATAAATAAAAATGGATGCTTTGGTTCAAAGACTTGAGATAAATTTTCTATCTCATTAATTAATTGTAACCCGGCATAGCCCGGAATATGAGCAGTGATTCCAACAACAGAAGCATGTTCTCGGTGACAAACAGAGAAAGCATCGTTGACATAAATATCTCCGTAGCGAGACAACGCTCTAGCAAAAGATGGAAAATTCTTTTTCTCCCCTTCTTCGCGTCTCAGATTTTCAAGCAATATAACTTGACCTTTTTTAAGGGTCTTCACTTCGTTCTCTGTTTCGTCAGACAATATGGGCGAAGAAATAAACCTAAAATCCTTAATGTGTTTTCCCAATTCTTTACCAACTAATTCAAGGCTTTCTTCTCCTTTGTCTCCTAGGTGAGAAATGATTATTATCTTGGCTCCTTTTTTTTGCAAAAAAGAGATTGTTGGAATTGTTTTGTCTATTCTGAAAGTTGAAATTATCTTGCCGTTTTTAATCGGCACATTAAAATCGGCTCGGAGTAGAACTCTTTTACCGGATATATTTTTTAATTCTTTGATTGTTTTCATTTTAATCTAGAGCTCTTACAATTGCTTCAAACTTATCAGCATCTAAGCTGTCACGACCAACCAAAAGACCGTCGGCTCCTCCTTCAGAAACATAATATCTAGCGTTGATAGAGTTTACCGAGCCACCAAATAAGACAGGCACAGACGAAGCAGTGTTTGGATCATACATATCAGATAATATTTTTTTGATAAATATTTTTATTTCAGTAAACTCTTCTTTAGTGGCTTCTCTCTTGGCTTGTCCACCAATAGCCCAAAGAGGTTCATAAGCAATAACTATTTTTTTAATTTGATTTTTATTTAATCCATTTAATGATTGTTTGAGCTGTTCTTCTAGAAAAGATAGATATGAACCTTCGGTGTCTCTGTCTCTTTCTCCAACACATAAAACTGGAATTAAATCATTTTTAAGCAAGTTTAAAACTTTTTGATTTATTAGAGAATCATTTTCTCCGCGAGCTCGACATTCACCGTGACCAATAATCACATAAGAAGCCCCTAGACTAGAGAGCATTCCAGGCGAAACTTCCCCAGTATAAGACCCCTTCTCTTCTGTTGAAACATTTTGAGCCCCGAGTAAAAACTTTTTGGATTTGAAATTTTTATAAAGAAATAAATATGGAAAAGGAGGGCAGACCACAATTGTTTTATCTTTTAAGATGGGTAATTGTTTTTTGGTTAGACGCAAAAGTTTTTCGGCTTCTTTTTCTGTAGCTGGATTCATTTTCCAGTTAGCAATAATTATCTTGTTCATATAACTATTATACCACAAAATAAAAACTCCGACTTGTCGGAGTTTTTGCGTTATTCTGTAAGGGTTTTTGGGTGTTAAATTAATCGGTATCTAATTCTGGCATGGGACAATTAGTTTTATTGGCAAGGTCTTCAGGTTTTAAAAGTCCGAAAAAATATGTTCCATCTTCAAATTTCCAAGTGGGATATGTCTCCACTCCAACCTCTTTGCATTCGTCATTTTGGAATTGATACATTTTAGAAGAAGCAGTGCATTCAATATAAGGTAAAAATCTTTTAGATGGACCAAATTCTTTTTGCTGGTTACGAGTTGGGATATCCCAGAAGGCTCCATAAAACTTGGCTCCTGATTCTTCTATACATAAAGCTAGCGGGTCTAATGGCCCAGTCTCTGGTTCTTTGGAATAATAATAAATGAAGGCCAGGCCTCCCAAAAATAACAAAATAATTAAAGTAATTAAAAATGATCTCATTTTTTTATTATAATAGTTTTATGGGTGAGGCGCCACAACCGAAGGTTGTGGCGCCTCAATTAATCTAATAAAAGACCTTTGGCAAAATTAAAAAATGTCACAGGTTCCAGAAACGCAAGCCAATTCTTTCTTTACCTCCGTCTCATCTTTCAGCTCATAAACTGTGACCTTGGAGAAATCAATCTCCGGCATTTTTCTGCTTAATTCGTTGTAAACTTTTTCATCAATAGCTTCATATGGAGCTAATTGATAAACAAAATCATTTCTCGGCAAGAAAGAAAGCCCGCCAATTATTTCCCAATTTTGATATAGCCAGTGAGCAACTTTAATCCACTCATTATCGCCAACAGAAATTGTAACTGATGGATTATGTTCGGTGTAATTTAGTTTGACCGTTTTCCAATGCTCTAATTGCTCTATGGCTGTAATATCGTCTTTACAAACAGAACCGGCTGGTGACTTCATTGGAAAATCTAAAACAAAAGTATTGGCTTCCTCTAGTGTCTGTCCTATTTCAGGATGATAAGGCACGCCCTGATCTCGCATCATCTTAAATAGTGCATCGGTGGCAGATATTCTAACCCTTCTTATATAATACGGGGCATGTCTTGGATGCATACCAGAAGCACAATCAACTGTTTGAGAAACTGTGCCTGACGGCTTCACGCAAGTAATAGCTGTTGATGGATTTACGCCAAACCTCTTAGCGTAAATTTTATTAACCCGAATAGCTTCAGCCCTTAATTTTTCAAGCGTTTTGGCTTCTCTTGCAATACGACAATCCCATTGTCCTGTAATTGAAACCCCGAGTAACCTTTCAGCCTTACAATTATCTTCCCAAGCCTTGCTCAAATAAGGAAACTTAACTAAGGTTGATTGATATGTCCCTAAAATAGTAGCCACTCTAATTTTTCTAAGCAATGAAGCTTCGTTATCGTTTTGTCTAGCCACGACTTCAGATAAATTACAGAACTGTTTTGATCTCAAAATAATTTCGCCACAAGGATTAGTCCCCATCTCACCAACATATTTTTTAGAAAGCTCTAGTCGCCTCTTGGGTAATGTGTTATACAAAGATTCTCTGTTAAAAATACCTCTCTCCCCTGCTCCAGACTCAATTAAAGATGTCCACTCTTTCAAAAATTCTGTTTCGGTTGGTTTGGTATTATAGACAGCCGAATTATTAGCGAGCATCCTTTGTGGTTCTGTAACCCAAAATTGTCCGATTTTGGCATCTCTCATTTCTTGGTCATCAAAATCAGAAAGAGAAATTAAAGCACTTCGTCTAACTCCCCCGGAAACAACGCATTCACCGATTTTGCACATAATATCGTGAGCATCAATGTTTCTTAGGTGCCTGCCTTGTCTTTTTAAGATTCTCTCTCTGGTAAAGCCAAGTAAATTAATCAGTGGTTGTGGGCCAGAACTCTTGCCCCCCATTGTTTTTAGTCTTGCTCCAGCAGGTCGTAATTTAGAAAAGTCAAAATCTATATCATTGCCGTCAAACCATGTTTTCATCCCCAAAACAAGAGCGTCGGCCCAACCTTCTTTGGTGTCTGGCACCACAAAAGTTGGTAATTTTTTACCATTTTGGATTTTAATTTGTGGCAAAGCTTGAATATTTTTACTTTCAACTGAAAAACCAACCCCCGTACCACACATTAATATGTAAATTGTCTCACCAAAATCTTGCAGTGTTGATGGAGCGATAAAAGAGCAGTTATAAGCGCAAACATTTGTGCGTTCTGCGGCCTTACCAGCAAATTGCATTAGGCGCATAGAGGGCATAACCTCTTGTTTTAAGATTGCTTCTCTAACCTCTTCATATTCTTTCTCTTTCAGCTTGTTGCCCAAGTTTTTCCTCATGAAAGCAATGTAGCGATCAACAGTTTCAATCCAAGTTTCTCTGCGTCCTTCGTCTTCTATCCACTTTGCATATGTTCGGTAATAAATAAATTCTGAAAATTGATTCCTAAAATATTTTTTACTTTGATCAGCTAGTTTTTTAACTCTAGCTGGAACTAAAAATCCCTGAGCTCTAAGCTTTGACCTTTCTTCTCTGTATAAGATGTAACTTTTAGAGGCCTTAACATAATCAGCCAGCATTAATTCGGCTTCTACCGTGTCTTGAATTTCCTCAACTTTCGGTATAAAACCCTTTATTTCTTTGGCTTTTTTCTCTAATCCAACCAAAACTTTGTTGGCTACGGTCATGGCTTCTTTTTCGGAACCCTCACCAACCGCAAGCATCGCTTTATTAATAGCATTGGCTATTTTTTCTATATCAAATGGAACAATTGTTCCGTCTCTTTTGTAAACACTCTTAATAAAATTATTCTTGTGAATTTTTTTCTGTTTAGTTGGAGTTTTTTTATCTTTTCCGACAGTAATTTTTGTAATTTTTGAATTTTTATTTTTTGAAGCCATGGTAATTTTTAGATGATGATAATTTTTACGACTGTGTAATTTTAATTATACCCTCTAAACAACTTTTCGGACAAGAAAATGTCCAGAAAAAGAACACTACAAAAAATTTTAGGACTTTCGTCAATGCTTTTCTAAAAAAATTAAATTAGGGCATTGAATTGTAAAGTTTTTTTGAGGT
>DAOQRR010000034.1:0-5166 GCA_035355875.1 Minisyncoccota bacterium | reverse complement strand
CCCTTGAATCAATAAATTATCTTCTGGTCCGCCGAGAGATAAAATAGAGATAACATGTGTTTCTCCTCGGTAAAATATCCCAGAACCGTGTAATATTTCAGAGATACCACCAGCTTGGGCATAGAGTTTTCTAACTTCATCTATTTTTCGTCCATCGGCTCGAGCTTCTTTTTCTAGGGCCATTAAATGAAACTTTTGATCTAGATATTTGTGTAAATAATCTTCAGCGACACTCTTCTTGGATTCGTCTTCTTCATCTTTGTATTTTTCTTTTAATATTTCTTTCCAGTCATTTTCGGCTTGCTCGGCAATTTGTTTACTTTCTTTGGAGAAAAGTTTTTCATCCAAGAGGGGTTTAATTTTTTGTTCAAAAAGATTAACATCCTCAGGATCAATTTCTGTTTTAGAAAAAACAATTTTTTCTTTAGCCAGTTCTGCTTGGAGTTTTCTTTGAAAATCTTCCCATTTAGATATTTCAGCTGACGCTAAATCAAAACATTCCCCAATTTCATCTTCTTTGGCTTCAAAAGACATAGCCTCTATCATGTTGATAGTTTTTTCTTTTCCGCAAACTAGTAAATCAATATCATAGGCAGGTTCATTGTTGTTGGGAATATAGTGATTTATTTCTATGGATTCTTGGCCCTTGGTTTTTCCGACATGGACAGCACCAACTGGTCCAGCCCAAGGAATATCAGAAACAAGTAAGGCTATTGAAGCAGCGTTAATACCTAAAACTTTCGGGTCAGCTTGACCCACAGCGAAAACTGTAATAATGACTTGGACTGCATTTTTTATAGATTGATCAAAAAGAGGTCTAATCGTTCGGTCAATCATTCGTGAGGCTAAAATAGCTTGATCGCTTGGTCGTCCTTCTCTTTTATTATATTGACCTCCTAATATTTTTCCGGAGGCGTAATGTTTTTCTAAATACTCAACAGTTAAATTGAAGAACCCCAAGTTTTTTTCTCCACTTTTAGAGATTACAGCTGTGGCCATAACAACTGTTCCCTCGCTTTTTAAAATAACTGATCCGTTAGCTTGGTCGGCTAAATCAGTAAAAGAGGCGGTGATTTTCTGCCCACCGATTTCTATCTCATAATCTTTTTTTTGCATACTACTAATATAGGACTAATCTCAAGACTCTAGTTTTGAAACTTATCGTTTCAACGCTAACTGTCCGGAGACTAGTCAATTATCTTTTAATATCTATACTTATAACACAAAAAGGCAAAATAAAAAAGCTCATTGAAATAATTTTTGTGCTATAATAATCTTATTAAAAGGATAATTTTTAATCAGATATGTTAATACCAACAGTTATAGAAAAATCACAATTTGGCGAAAGGGCTTACGACATATACTCTCGCCTTTTGAACGAGAGGATTATATTTTTAGGTGGCCCGATTGATGATAATGTGGCTAATGTTGTGATTGCCCAATTATTATTTTTAGATCACGAAGATTCAAAGAAAGATATTTCTCTTTATATTAATTCTCCCGGGGGATCGGTTACTGCTGGTCTTGCTATTATTGACACCATGAATTTTATAAAGAGTAATGTTTCTACCATTTGTGTCGGTATTGCTGCTTCAATGGGGGCACTCATACTTGCTTCGGGGCAAAAAGGTAAGCGTTTTTCGTTGCCAAACTCTGAAGTTATGATTCATCAGGTTGTGGGAGGGGCCGAGGGGCAAGCAAGTGATATTGCCATTAATGCTAAACATATTCTTCGGACCAAGGACATCTTAAATAAAATTTTAGCTGAAAACACAGGCAAGAAGATGGATCAAGTAGAGAAAGATTCTGATCGCGATTACTGGATGACATCAGATGAAGCCAAAAAATATGGAATTATAGATGAAATAATATCCAAGCCCAAGATTAAAAAATAAAAAACTCAAATAACAAACAGCCCCGCGGGTTACCGCGGGGCTATTTGTTTCTACCAGAATTTTGCCAATTAATTTTTTATATTTGACTTCCTGTAATACAATTTGTTACAATATAACATATGAGATCAATAGTAAATATTTCAATGCCCCCTAATTTAAAAAAAGAAGTGGAGCAAATAATAAAAGAGGAAAATTATGCTTCAGTTTCTGAGTTTTTTCGTGATGCCATAAGGACTTGGAAAGAAAATCAAATATATAATGAGATAATGCAAAGCGAAAAAGAATTCACAAAAGGAAATGGCCGAGTCTTAAAGTCCTTGAAAGAATTGAGGTAATTTATGAAAATAGAATATTCTCCAAAATTCTTTAAAAGATATTCAAAATTACCCAAAGAAGTTAAAGTTTTGGCTGAAGAAAAAGAAAAAATTTTTCGCAAAGATTCATTTGACATTAGGCTAAAAACACATAAATTATCTGGAAAATTAAAAAATTATTGGGCTTTTTCGGTTAATTTTAATACAAGAATAATTTTTTCTTTTAAAGACAAAGATTTAATTAGATTTCACACAATAGGAGATCATGATTTATATAAATAGTAACAGCCCCGCGGGTTACCGCGGGGCTGTTTGTTTACAATCACTACCCTAAATTAAACTGTAAACAACAGAAAATCAAAATCTGGACAAAACTATCTTTTTAGAGTATTATATTAATATCGAATTTTAGAAGTTATATTGAAATGTTCGCTTTTTTAATGCAGTTACGATTATTTTTTATGAACCATACATTTATTTATAGACCGTTTTTGAAAAATCTAAATATTGTTGTTCGGCCATAAAGCCTGTGTTTTAAAAGCGGCAGAAAGTCGCTATGAATTTAACAATTATTTTATCAATAGTCGGTGTGGCCTTAGGTGCCTTCATCGGTTATTACTTGCGCCTAGTAATTTCTTTGGGGAAGAAGGGCTCAATGGAGCTAGAGATCAAACAAATCATGCTAGCCGCCAAAGAGGATGCCCAGAAAATAATAGACCAAGCCAAGAAAAAAGCTGAAGCTCACAAAGAAGAGCTAGATAAAGAAGCCAAGAAAAAAGAAGAAGAATGGAAACAAACAGAGAGTCGTCTAATTAAAAAAGATGAGCTTTTAGACGCTCGTCAGGTTGAGATAGACCATGAAGTTGAAAAAATTAAATTAAAAGTAGAAGAGATTAAGAAAATCAAAGAAAGGGTTGATGGCATGGAAGAAGAGAAAGAAAAAGAACTTGAAAAAATTTCTCGTTTATCTGTTGATGATGCCAAAGAATTATTATTTAAAAATATTGAAGATAGATACGAGGAGGATTTATTAGTCAGGACTCAAAAAATGGAAACTCTTAACGCCGAAAAGCTAGATCGTAGAGCCAAAGATATTTTATCTAGTACCATAAATCGCTTAGCTTCTTCTACGGCTAACGAAATGATGACCACTTTGGTTAATATTCCAAACGACGACATCAAGGGGAAGATAATTGGTAAAGAAGGAAGAAACATTAGAGCTTTTGAAAAAGAAGCCGGAGTTGAGTTAATTATAGATGAAACTCCAGGGGCTATTGTTATCTCTTCTTTTGATCCGGTCCGCCGACAAATCGCAAGACTAGCTCTAGAAAACTTAATTTTAGACGGAAGAATACAGCCAGCTAAAATAGAAGAAGTTGTTGCTAAAGCTCAAGAAGACATTAATAAAATAATTAAAGATAAAGGGGATCAAGCTGTTTACGAATGTGGCGTCTTTAATTTAGACCCAAGAATAAGTGCTATTGTTGGACGACTCTATTTTAGAACTTCTTATGGTCAAAATGTCTTACAACACTCTATTGAGATGGCACACATTGCGGGAATGTTAGCCGAAGAACTTGGGGCTGATGTTCAAATAGCAAAAGCTGGAGCCTTGGTTCATGATATTGGAAAAGCACTAGATCACGAAGTCCAAGGGACACATATAGATATAGGTGTTAGGATATTACAAAAATTTGGAGCAGATCCAAGAATTATTACTGCTATTAAAAGTCACCATGATGATTGTCCGCATGAATCTATTGAAGCCGTAATTGTTCAAACAGCTGATATTATTTCTGGTGGACGACCAGGGGCTAGGAGAGATAGTGTTGAAAATTACATCAAAAGATTGCAAGAGTTAGAGGGGTTGGCTAACAGTTTTGAAGGGGTAGAAAAATCATATGCCCTATCAGCAGGCCGAGAAATAAGGATATTTGTGACTCCTGATAAAGTAACAGACCTTGAAGCTAAAGAAATGGCTCGAGATATAGCTAAGAAAATAGAGCAAGAATTGACTTACCCAGGCGAAATAAGGGTCACAATGATAAGAGAAAACAGAGTCGTAGAATACGCTAGGTAATTTTTGTTAAACACAAATTCTCTTTTTGTCAAAGATTAAAAGTCCTTGCTTAAAAATGCCCTTAGTATATAATAGTATTATACCTATTTTATTAGGGATCGTTTAAAACGGTCGAAATTATTCAGTAAGTTCTGGTCTAGTTTTTTAATTTTTGTAATATTAAAATTAAAAATCGAAAACCGGCAACTAAGTAATATGAATAAGCAAGCATTAGTAGAACTCGTTCACGGTAAACTTGGTGGAACCAAGGTTCAAGCTGAGGAAATCGTAAACGCAATATTTGATTCTATCGTTGATACCTTGAGAAAGGGTGACGATGTTTCAATCGCCGGTGTCGGAATCTTTTCTGTAAAAGAAAGAGCTGCCAGAATGGCTCGCAATCCTAAGACAGGAGAGCAAGTTAAAGTGGCTGCCACAAAGGTTCCAAAATTTAGAGCTGCTAAGGCTCTTAAGGATGCTGTTAAATAATTTAGCTTTAGCTAAAACTAAAAAGAAAAATCACTCTATTCTATCCATGAGTGATTTTTCTTTTTAGCTGTTGTTTTTATTAATAAATATGATAATATAAAAGAGTTTAATCGAGGTGTAGTGTAACGGCTAATCCTAGAATTCTGTTTGCTCAAATTTCAAAGATTAGTTCGGACAAGCATTCCTGTTTTGGGGAGATTTTTGAAAATTTTGTCGAGGTGTAGTGTAACGGCTAACATTCCTGTTTTGGGAACAGGCGACTCCGGGTTCGAATCCCGGCACCTCGACAAAATTTTTAAAAGCTCCAGATGTCTAGTAGACATCTGTGGCGCGAAGCGAGGCGACTCCGGGTTCGAATCCCGGCACCTCGACAATAAAACTCCAGCAGGAGTTTTTTGTCAGGTGAGCA
>DAOQRR010000033.1:0-5619 GCA_035355875.1 Minisyncoccota bacterium | reverse complement strand
CTTTTGAAAATAGGATTCATTATGTATTTTGCCTCTTGGTTATCAACACTTAAAAATAGAGTTAAGAATCCACTTTATAGCATCTTGCCCTTAATTATTTCTCTCGGGCTTGTAGCCTTTATATTGATAAAGCAACCTGATACCAAAAACATTATCTTGCTAGCAATTACCGCTTTTATTATGTTGTTTGTTTCTGGCACTCCAATTAAGTATATCTTGGGTCTTGTCGGTTTACTTGGTGTTGTTTTTGTTGCTTTGATTTATATGCCTAATTCAAATTTTGGTTATATAAAAGATAGAATAAACACTTTTATTCATCCCAATACAGATGTTTTAGGAGATTCGTGGCAAATTAAGCAATCCGAATATGCTATTGGTTCTGGGGGTATTTGGGGAAAAGGTTTAGGACAGAGTCTGCAAAAATTTAAGTATTTACCAGAACCACAAGGAGACTCTATTTTTGCTGTTATTGGAGAAGAGTTAGGTTTCTTGGGCACAACTTTAATCATCTGTTTGTATTTAGTCTTTGCTTTAAGAGGATTTAGAATATCAACTAGAAACGCACCGGACTCATTTTCTAAACTTCTAGTTATTGGTTTCATCACCATAATTACAACTCAATCTTTTATGAACATAGCAGCCATAACAGGTATTATGCCACTAACGGGGGTCCCTCTAGTCTTCATTTCCCACGGGGGAACAGCTCTATTTTTATCTATGGGTATGATGGGGATTGTTTTAAACATATCAGGATACCAAGGAAAATCTAAATTAGCCAAAAGAGCTTAAATAAGTTATAATTAAAGAGTAAATTTTTATTTTATTAATTTTATCTTAAGTTATCTTTGGTAACTTTCTAAAAAATGAAAATATTATTAACTGGCGGGGGAACAGGTGGACATTTTTATCCCCTCATTGCTATTGCTGAAAGGTTATCAGAAATTGCAGCTGAAAGAAAAATAATTGGATTAAAACTCTATTATATGTCAGATACTCCTTACGACAAGAGGGCTCTTTTTGAGAACCGAATTACTTTTGTTCAAATTCCAGCTGGTAAAATGAGACTTTATTTCTCAATTAAAAATGTTTTTGATATGATTAAAACCGCCATGGGAGCTTTCTTTGGTTTAGTTTCTATGTTCTTTATCTACCCCGATGTTGTTATATCTAAGGGTGGTTACGCCGCTTTTCCGGCTGTTTTTGCTGCTAGATTTCTAAGAATACCAGTTGTTGTCCACGAATCAGATTCTTTTCCGGGTAGATTAAATAGCTGGACTGCTAAGTTTGCAAAAAGAGTGGCTGTTTCTTGGCCCGAAGCAGCAGAGTATTTACCGAAGGACAAAACTGCTTTAACTGGTCAACCAATCAGAAAAGAAATTTTGCACGGAGACCCTAACGGAGCTTATGAATATTTCAAGTTTGATAACGAACTTCCTGTTATTCTCATCTTGGGCGGATCTCAAGGAGCTGAAATGATAAATAACGCAGTCGTTGATAATTTACCAGAATTACTAAAAAGATATCAGGTCATTCACCAGACGGGAGCTGGTAAGAAAAACGAGGAAGCTGTTTCAAGGGCAAGATTATTAATGGAAGGAAACCCCGAAATTAGAAGATATTTTGCCACTCCTTTCTTGAATAGTATGGCCTACAAAAAAGCCGCCGGTTGTGCCAATTTAATTATATCTCGAGCTGGTTCTACTATATTTGAAATCGCTTCTTGGGGTATCCCCTCTATTCTAATTCCAATAACTAATTCAAATGGAGATCACCAAAGAAAAAATGCCTATAATTATGCTCGTACTGGAGCTTGTGAAGTTATAGAAGAAAACAATTTAAGCCAAGCAGTCTTTTTAGCTGAGGTTGATAAAATTCTTTCTTCAAAACAAAAAATGACCGAGATGAGTAAAAATGCTTTAGGTTTTGCTAACCACGAAGCTGCTCTAAAAATAGCCAAAGAAGCAATGGATATAGCCATCTCGCATTACGAATAATATGGAAAAAGAAAACTCTTCAAAAATTGTCACCAGATTTGCCCCTTCACCTACAGGTTTTTTGCATGTTGGTGGAATCAGGACAGCTTTATATGCTTGGCTTTGGGCTAGAAAAAACAATGGTCAGTTTATCTTAAGAATTGAAGACACTGATAAAGAAAGGGAGGTCGCTGGCTCAATAGAGCATATTAAAAAATCACTAGAGTGGGTAGGAATTCGTTGGGATAAAGGCCCAGATACAGAAGGTGAAATACCATATATTCAATCTAAAAGATTAGATATATATAAAAAATATGCAGAGAAATTAATTGAAAGTGGTTTTGCTTATGCCGACCCTTATACCGAAGAAGAACTTGAGAGTCTGAGGAAAAAAGCCGAGGAAGAAAAAAGGCCGTTTCTTTTTAGGGACCATCGCCCAGAAAATCCACCCGTCTGGGATGGAACCAAACCTCTTCGTTTTAAGACTCCAATTAAAACTTTCAAATGGCAAGATGTTACGCGAGGAAATTTAGAGGCCGGACCAGAAGCCTTGGATGATTTTATTTTAATTAAAAGTGACGGCTACCCAACATATAATTTTGCTCACATTGTGGATGATTATGAAATGGGGGTAACTCACATAATGAGAGCAGATGAGTTTATCTCTTCTACTCCAAAATTTTTAGCTTTATACGAAGCTCTTGGTATAGAAAGGCCTGAGTTGGTAACCTTACCACCAATTTTAGGTAAAGACGGTAAGAAAAAATTGGGCAAAAGAGATGGAGCTAAAGATTTCCTAGAATATAAGAATGATGGCTACTTACCAGAAGCCATGATGAACTTTTTAGCTTTAATTGGATGGAATCCGGGAGGAGAGGAAGAAATTTTCACCAAGGAAGATTTAATTAAACTCTTTAATCTTAAACAAATCCACACGAGTGGCGGTCAGTTTAATACAGAAAAATTAGATTGGATAAACCACGAGCATCTCAAAAGATTATCTCTAGCTCAAAAAGAAGAATATGTCTTATCTTTTTTACCTGACGAGATAAAAAATCTAAAAGGTTTCTCTTTAGATATTACAAAAAAAATAACCCCGATTATTATAGAGAGAATTAAAAAAGGAATAGATATTATAGAAATGACAAAGAAAGGAGAATTAAATTATTTCTTTGAAAATCCTTCTTATGATAAAGATAATCTGTTCTTCAAATCTTCTAAGATACCTACTCAAAATAAATACCAAATACAAAGTGAATATCTAAATAAATTAGTAAATATTTTAAATGATATTGAAGAGGAAAGTTTTAATAAAGACATAATTAAAGAAAAAATATGGCCTTTTGCTGATGAAGTCGGACGAGGGGATATTCTTTGGCCAATGAGATATGCTTTATCCGGACAAGAAAAATCTCCTGATCCATTTCAACTAGCTGAGATATTTGGTAAGAAAGAAACACTAGCTAGAATATCTTTAGCGATAGAAAAGCTAAAAATGTTATAATAAAAATATGCTTAAAAAGCTATTACTTTTAACTGTTTTAATATCTTTTAATATTATCACTATAGCTCCACCCGGGCTTGTTTTTGCTGATAGCCAAACATCCCAAATTAGACAAATTAATAGTGAGATGGCTAGTGTTAATAATAAGATAGAACAAATAGAAGACGAAATAAAAAAACTAAGTTCACAAATAGCCGAAACCGCAGAAGAAAAAAGGACATTATCTAGTGCTATACATCAATTAAACCTAACTAGAAACCAACTCCTAAAAGAAAAAGAGTTAATTCAAAATAAAATAAAAGTAACAGAGCATACCATCTCTGATATTTCTTCTCAAATAGGGGACAAAGAAAAAATTATCCAAATATCTAAAGACTCTTTAGCTAGTTTAATCAGAACACTTAATCAAACTGATAATATTTCTATGATTGAAAAAATTCTAACAGTTGATAATATTTCGGAAGTTAGCCGTCATTATAATAATATTTTAAGCATAAACGAAAAAATTAAATCAAAAATTGATTCTCTTTCTGATGAAAAATATAAATTAAAAATAGATAAAATTAAAAAGGAAGACGAGCAAGAAAATCTTAACAGGTTAAAAAATAATCTGATTCAAAAAGAACAAGCTGTTAGTGTTACAAAGAAAGAGAAAGATGATTTATTAAAAGAAACAGAGGGAAAGGAAGCTACATATCAGAAAATGTTAGCAGAACAACTTAAACAGAAAGACGCTTTTGAAAAAGAGTTGCAAGAATATGAATCTCAGTTAGAGTTTATTTTAAACCCTAAGACTATACCAAAAGCTGGGTCTGAGGTCTTATCTTGGCCACTAGATTATATCTTAATTACATCTGTTTTTGGGGCTAGATGGGGTAGTACTCATTATGGAGTAGATTTTAGAGCATCAGTCGGAACACCTATTAAATCTGTTTACGCCGGAACAGTTGAAGGCATAGGGGACACAGATAAAGATTGTTATAAAGCTTCTTTTGGTAAGTGGGTTTTTATTAGGCACCCCAATGGCCTAGCTAGCACTTATGGACATTTATCTGTTATCTCAGTAAAGGTTGGACAAAAGGTCAAGACAGGTGATATTATAGGGTTATCAGGTAATACCGGATATTCAACTGGTCCACACTTACACTTGTCAGTTTACGCCTCAGATGGAGTTAATGTTGAGACAAAACCAAGTGTTACTTGCCCCGGTAAAATATTTACTCAGCCAATAGCCGCGACCGATGCCCACTTAGATCCACTTCTTTATTTACCCAAAACAAATCCTAGTATGTTTAAAAATTAATTATTATTAATAAATATAAATATATGGAAGAAGAAAAAAGAAGACCTCGTTTGCAAATAAGATTAGGTGGACTCGTCATCCTAATTATTATTGGTATTGTTTTGTTTAAAGTTGATTTAAAAGATAAAATACAGTCCGAGCAGTTTCAAGATAATATTGCTTTTGTTAAAGAAAAAGCAACAGATTTTTGGGACAAAATAACAAGACCACTAAAAGAGAAAATAAGTGATGAAGTTGAAGAATACACCGAAGAACAATTAGAAAAAATGCAAGAAAACTTCAAAGAAAATATTTTGAAATTAAAAGATACAGAAGAGGAGGAATAAAATTCCCACATGTCCGACATGTGGGAAACAAGCAAAATAAAAAACTGGGTGCAAGACCTAGTTTTTTATTTCGGTGACCGAGGTGGGAATCGGTCACTCTCGTCTCATATTTTGCTTCTGGTTCGACAAGCTCACCATTGCAAAATATCTCACTCCCTTGACCTCCACTCGCCCCGGCCGCTTCGCGGACTCCGTCGGGGCTCGGTTCGATTCCCATTCGAACACTAAAATACTAAAACCCAAATGTATTCACATTTGGTTTAAAGTATTTTATGTGCCCGAGGTGGGAATCGAACCCACATCCCTTGCGAGACACGATTTTAAGTCGTGCGCGTATACCTATTCCGCCACTCGGGCAAATGAAAAATATACTTCGTATTTTTCTAAATTCAATTTGCCCTCGTGTCGGCCTCCTCCTTTCAGTCGGATTAAACATAAAGGTTTTATGTTTTATCCATTCGGGCAAATGTCACTAACCATATTTAAACAATATAATAATTGCATAATTTCTCA
>DAOQRR010000032.1:0-5706 GCA_035355875.1 Minisyncoccota bacterium | reverse complement strand
AAGTAGCAGGTAAGCGGAAGTTCTTAGTAATTTCCAATTGTTGGTTAGGAGCAGTCGTCCCAATTCCGACATTGCCATCTTTAGTATAAATTGTATCTGTATCTACTGCTAAATTAGGAAAATTAAAACGACCAATAGTTGTTTGGGGGGTAGATTGGTCAAGTTTTAGATAACCAGATAAATCTTGACTATCATTTACTGTAATCGTTACCTGACCGTTTCCATCGTTTGAAATACTATCAAGACCAGTTCCTTTAAAATTTAAAAATTTAACGGGATTATCGCTAATTAATGTTCCATCATTTTTAACCCTAACATTAGAACCGCCACCACCATATCCGATAAAAGCTCTACCAGTTTCTCCTTTTAAATCAACAGCTTGCCCCCATTTTCCATCAGGATTTTCAAATCTAAGTTTTGTTCCCTCCCATTTGTGTCTTGGCTTATCCCCCTTTTCACCCTTTAATCCATCTAAACCATCTCTTCCATCTTTACCGTCTTTTCCATCAAAATAATCTTTACCTTTAATCGGGGTATAACCATCTTTACCATCTTTTCCGTCTCTTCCATCTTTACCGTCAAAATAGTCTATTCCCTTAATCGGTGTATATCCATCTTTTCCATCTTTACCGTCTTTGCCGTTTTCCCCCGGTTCACCCTTAATAAAATCAATACCCACTAAACTTTCTTTAATTGGTTCTAAGTTTTCCTGTATTTCTTCAAGCTCATCAAAAATAGCAAGAGATGGTTCTTCTTTTAAGAGTATTAATTTTTTTAACTTTTTTTCTTCCATATATTTTTATGTTCAATTAGTTTTAACATTATTATATCCTTTAAATCTCTTAAATTAAGATATTTTAACCATATTAATTTATCTATAAGTTCTTTATTGTTCATAGTGATTAATATTTGACAAATTTTGAAAATATAACCCCCATTTTTATTATACTTACTTTTTGATACTGCCCCAATTTTAAACGCAATATCAAAAGACGATAGTTTATACCCACGACACTTTTTCTCGCCCTATACGAGGCTTTTTATCTTTAAATCTCATTCCATAAAACTGCCTAATTGAATTTTCTAATTTAATATCATCTTGTATTAAAATTGGTAAGGTTGGGCTTTGTGGTTGTTTTATTTTTAACCACTCAATAGAAGCCTTAATTGGCAATATTTCGTGATAGGGAGAAGCAAAGCCGGGCGTCTTTGTTGTGTCATTATAAGCGAAGTCTACACTATCTCTATCAAAATAAACTTTTAGACTATCCGCGCCATTATAATCAGATGCTGGAAAAATCTCTATTACTCTACCAGTCAAACGATAATACATTGGCGTTCCGCTTTCATCTTGAAATTCATCAAGACCTTCTTTCACCATTTCTTTGGTAATTGGATAAATAATATGCCAATTATCATTTTTATCTTTAACTTCAACCCTTTGAATAGTTAAAGCATCGCTGGGTAAAGCATATTTTATTTGCCCCAAAACTAAGTTAGTGGTAGCGCTGGGCATATTGGCATAATTACCGTCATCGTATTGCCAATTACCAGTTGCTAAAAAAATTACATGCCAAACTCTATGTTGAACACGATTAATTATTGCTGTAAATTCTTTTAATTTAGTGATATCTCCGCTTATATAAGCAAAACCCAAATCGGTCATTCTCTCTGTGTTTTGAATTATACCATCTAAATTAATTGTGTCATTGTAAACCATATTATTTAAATTTGAACCAGTTATGTTGTCTTACATCACCATCATTGGCTTTTATTTTTATGTTATGTTTATTTAATACAAAGGGAAATGATATTTGGTCGCGTGGACTATTTTCTATTATTTCTTTCCACCAATCTTGACAAAAGTTTCTTACTCTTTCATTATTTCTTAAGATTAAAACACCACATTCGTATAAACCTTTATCGTCTTTGTATGTTTTTAAATATTTATCTACCTGTTTTTTAACGGCTTCATAATATTGTGGTCTGTATATTCTAATAGCTTCTGCCTCATCTTTTATATTATTTCTTATTGGGTGTTTAAATAAACCCATATCATTATCTCCCAAAAATTCTTTAACCAACAATTCTTTACTTATTAATAACTCTATATTACTGTCAAGCCAAACATAGATGTCATTGGTGTTTTTGTTTTCAAATGGTAAAATTTTTATCCTTTTAGCATCTAAAATATTTGGCGTAAATACTGAATTGATTTTTATCATTTATTTACAATTTATGAGCGGGTCATTATTTCGTCTTTTTCGTCTATTTGTTTGTTTCTATTAGACCAATTCTTTTTAAACTCTTCTAAACGGTCAACAAATTCCATTGTCCATTTTCCTTTATCATTAAATACTCTTGCCAATTCATCATATTCTCCAATTACAATTTTAGAAACTTCTCTTAAAATTAAGGGTCTAACTCTTTCGTCTAACATTTTAATTTTAGCAGCATTAGAATTAACTTTAGTTTCTAATTTCTCCATTTCCATTAGAATGGATAGGTTCTTATTAGCCAAAACTTCTTTTTTCTTTAATAACTCTAATATTTTTTTGTCGGTTATTTCTTTTTTCATAATAGATTTTTATAGGCATCTTTCCAAAGATAGCCCTTATTATTTATATTATAGTTAGATAAAACATATTTTTTTGCTTTTTTCCCTATATCTCTCCTTAGTTTTTTATCCACGATTAATTTCTCTAAGTCTTTTAACCAGTCTTTTGCCCAAACAAGATAATCCCCATCTTTTTCATAGGGACAACCCTTAAAATAATTAGTAATAACTGGTATTTCAAGCATTGAGGCTTCTAAAAACTTTACATTAGACTTACACTTATTAAAGTAAGAGTCTTTTCTGGGTATCATCATTATATCAAGCCTTAGCTCATTTAATACTCTGAAGTAATCTTCCATACTACACCACGGTGCGTGTTCTGTGTTTTTTAATGTATCCCAAAAAGAATATTCTCTTTTATGGACTTCGTTGGTTAGCTTATTTGTTTCTCTCTGTTTTTTACTGTTTAGACCAAACAGAACCAATTGAACCCTGGGGTCATTATCTAGTTTTTTAAGCACATCTTCAACTATTCGAAAATCGTGATAATAGGCGACAGAACCAACAACACCTATCCTCACCTTATCTCCTTCATTTCTTAATGGTTTATCCCAATCGTCTGGATTTACTAAATTGGGAAGAACTTTTACATTTGGATTTAATTTTCTATACTCTTTAGCTAAATATTCGGTTGAACAGGTAACCAAGTCAGAATTAATAATAAAATTGTTGATGATATTATTTACTTTTTTAGTATTCTGTTTAAAACCCCTTTCATCTAGACCATAGAAAGCATGGCTTTTATCTATTATATAGGTATCATCATTATCAAATACTATCTTTTTGCCCATTTGCTTTAAAATCATTGCTGTTTTGTGATGTCCTATTGTATTAGCTCTATGAAATACTATTATATCGGCAGCAGACATTTCTTGTCTAACCATCTCTACTGGTTTTATTTTTTTTTCTAATCCCCAATAATTACCAAGCCAACCATTAGCTATCATTGGGAGTAGGCAGCGAACATACCAGCAACCCATATATTGCCCTCCTACAAAATAAACTTTAGACATAAATTCTTGAGTTTTTAATTTTTCTAGCTCTCTCCTTGTTTCGTCTATTCTGCTCTATCTGGTTGATATCTTCTAGGCATAGGTTGGCTATATAATCTCTCAAATTCTTCGGAGGTAAGTTCTTTTCCCGTTTCTCCATCAATGATAACATATTCTTGTTTTGTTATATTTGTAACAATTTTTTTTGACATAAATTGCTTTCAGGCTTGGGGGAGAAAGCCTGACAATCCCCCCAAGCAATTTAATTAATAAATTAAATTAACTTTTTGCTTTGATTAACACACCAGCATTATCCCTATTCTCAACAACACCATAAATAAGGTCAGCAACGACTAACCAGCCCAAATATTCTAGTTTGTATTCACTCTGTAAGCGAACCTTATCAGGAGTAATACCACCAGCAATATTAGCGGTAGCAAATGCTAAAGCTGATTTATGAGCTAAAGCGCCAACACGAGAACCAGAACTAACACCCAGTCTTGAGGTTTCAACAACCGGAATGTTATACAAATAACCAACTTGTCCTTTTAATACTGGGTCTGCGCCATTGGTATTTTGAATTAGGGTAAACTTATCAATACCCATTACGTGCTTCCAAATAACATTTGGGTGCAAGAAGAAGGCTCTATCTTCCATCGGAACGTTAGCAGAGTCAAGATAAGCAATAGCTTGTCTGATATTACTATCGTTCAATTCGGTGGATGAATCACCAACTGTTTGTGAAAAACCAGTAAATAATCCAAGTAAAGCGTCTTCTAATTTAGCAGCAACGGTATAACCAGCATTCCTTGCGTAAATTTCTTGCGCCTTATAAGATTTCTTAATCTTTGAGGCAACAACATCTTCTAACACAAATGCTACATGGGTATGAACATTGATGGTTAAATCAACGTCAGTTTCAGTGGGTGCTGATAACACAACCTGTGTAGAGGCAGCCTTTGCTTGCGCTGTCATTTCTGAAATATTGGGAATATGGATAACATCTCCACCGTCCGCTATATCCTCAGACCAGTCTTCAAAGAAAGAACCAGCTCTTAAATTAGCGCGATAGAAATTATTAACCCTTCCACCCCAAATTTCAGGAATCATTACATCGGCGGTTACGGTCGTAATATGGTTAGTTCCAAGTGCCATAATTTTTTATGAACCCCAACAGAATGATTATCTTATTGACCTGTAAAACAATTCTCTATGTTCTTTTTCCGTCATTTCTCCTACAGATTTTTGACCTTTAGAAATAAATGAGTTAGAAGAGCCAAGTTTTGCTTTTTCTGACTTTTCTTTTTGTTCTTTTGCCTTTTTATAGGCAACAAATAGAGGGTCTTTCGTGGCTTCAATTAAACTTCCATTTCCAGCTAATTTATTTAGCTTTTCGATATCATCTTCATCGTAGCCTTTAGCCAATAAGATACCCTCATCTCTTGTCAGGTAATTCTTATTAGTTTCTTTTAGTGGTTGCTCTTTAATTTGAGCAGCCTTTTTTCTCCAATGTTCTTTTTGAGCCTCAAGTGTTTCCACTTTCTTTTCGAGAGCCCTGTAATCTTCTAATGATGGTTCGTCATTGGATAACTCATCATCATTGGACGACTCATCATCATTTGATAATTCATCGTCATTGGTTTCTTCAACCTCGTTGACGTTTTTTTGAGTTTCACCTTCAGTGTTCTCAATGGTTTCGTCAATAACCTCTTTTTCATTTTCTTTCATAATAATGTAGGCGTTTTGTGCCTATTAATTGTAATCATTTTATAGTCTTTAGTGACTTAGCCTATTTAGTAGGCAAATCTATGGAGGTCGGCGACTTGAACGCCGATGTATTCCATCCCCCCCCCCAACACTAAGTAAAATCTACTAATGTTTCTTTCTTTATATTTTGATTGGCTTGTCTATCTAGCTTTTTAATAAATTTATCTAATTTGGCATAAGCTATTTGAGAAGCCCTTACTTCTATTGCGATTTGTTCGGCGGTCATACCCTCTGTTTTAATCTTTAGAGGGGTATTACCAAACTCTTCCTTCATCATTCCTTTAAGTTCTTGCCATTCTTTAGTTGTGATAAATTGCTCAATAATCATAT
>DAOQRR010000031.1:3970-5889 GCA_035355875.1 Minisyncoccota bacterium | reverse complement strand
TTATATTATATCAAAAAATCTCCTGTTTTAACAGGAGATTTTTTGGTTATTTTTTCTGTAAATTCTTGAAGATGATAAGTAGTGGACTAGCTAAGAAAATGGAAGAATAAGTTCCGACAACCATTCCAACCGTTAAGGTAATGGCAAGGATTTTTGTACTTGCTGGGCCAAATATGATTAGTGAAATTAAGGCTAGAATCGTAGTTATGGAAGTCAAAAGCGATCGAGGGTAAGTTTGAATAATACTTTCACCAACATTTTCCTCAAATGTTTTACTTTGTTTATTTCTAACATTTTCTCTAATTCTATCAAAGATAACTATGGTATCAGAAACAGATAAGCCGAGAACAGTTAAAATGGCTACTACAAACAATGTATCTATATCAGTGTGCATAAAGTGACTAAGAACAGCAAAAACTCCAGCCGTAATTGTAACATCGTGGACTAGGGCTAAGATTGCTGTTATTCCATATTTCCAAGAGGAAACCGGCTTTGAAACTTTCCTAAACGAATAGGCAACCCACAAAATAATCCCAAGAGCAACTAAAATAAATGAGATAATAGATTTCTTGACTAATTCTGCTCCGACAGAAGGACCGACGGAATTAAAGCCGACTTCTTCCACTCCCTCCCCAAAGGCAACCAATAGAGAATTTTTCTCTGCGTCAGTGATATCTCTAACCTTAATACTATAACCTAATTCTCCAACCGGCTGAATCAACGACGAGCCAATACCGACTGATTCAATAATGCTTTGCAAATCTGCGGGACTAGGTCTTTCATTTCCATACTTAATTTCTAACAACGAACCTCCAACAAAATCTATTCCAAAATTGAGACCGAAATAACTCATTGAAAAGATTGCTAAGGCTACAAGTAAACCAGAGATTCCTATAAATATTTTTCTGTGATTGATGATAAACATAAAATCTTTCTAAGCTATAATTTTACTTTATAACTTGTTTTGCGTTAGTAAATCCCGACCCGAACATAAACTCTGTAAACTTGCTTCTTCTCTTGAAATTAAGTGAATAGAGGAATAGACGGCTAACCAAGACGGCTGAAATTAGAGAAGTTACTACTCCAATCAAAAGAACTAGAGCAAAACTTTTTATCAATGTTGTACCAAAAGAATAAAGAATTATAGATGTGATGATAGTTGAGATGTTGGAATCACGAACAGACAGCCAAGCTCTCTTAAAACCATTACGAATAGATGTGGCTAAATCTTCCTTGTCTCCTCTAAGCTCTTCTTTTATTCTTTCAAATATAAGAACATTAGCATCAACAGCCATGCCGATAGAAATAATAAAACCTGCAATACCAGTAGCTGTTAAAACTACTGGAACCAATTTAAAAATAGATAACATTACCAAGGTGTAAATCCCTAAAGCTAAGACAGCAATAACCCCGGGCAACCTAAACCAAATAATAAAGAATATAGCAACAGCCAAAAATCCGACAAGCGCAGCAAAGACTCCTGCTTGAGTAGCTTCGTCTCCAAGTGATGCCCCGATTGTTTGAGTTGAAACTAGACTAATTGGAACAGGCAAAGCTCCTGAATTCAAACGATCAACCAGCTCTTTAGCTTCCTTGGGGGTGAAATTACCAGAAATAACAGCCTGCCCATCAGGGATTGCTTCATTAACAACTGGAATAGAAATTGGATAACCATCAAGGAAAATAGCAATAGTCTTGCCGACATTTTCGGTCGTCATTTGTTTGAATAAGTCTGCTCCCTCTTTATCAAATTGCAAAGAAACCATAGCTTCTCCTGTGGTCTGATCAAAATTAAGAATAGCTTTGTCTAAAAAGCGACCAGTTAATTCAGTCTGTTGAAAAAGGGAATCATAATCAGGAACTAATTGTCCAGCTTCATTAACTTTATAAGTTAGTTTTTCTGCTTCGGCTTCTTCCCC
>DAOQRR010000031.1:0-3870 GCA_035355875.1 Minisyncoccota bacterium | reverse complement strand
AAGCTTCCCTCTTGAACCTGAATCATTGGTTCGGCAACACCAAAAATATTAACTCGTCTTTCTATAATATCTCTTAGAGAATTCATGGAGTTAGAAACTTCAGCTTTTTCAACATTAGATAAATCCGCTTTATAAACCAAGTGACTACCACCTGATAAATCAAGACCGAGCTTAAAAGGAAAACGACTGATAAAATTAACAACCTTATTTGAACTAGGTTCAGGGTTGTCTTTATTAATTTCTGAATAATAAACAAAAAAACCAAGCCCTACACCGAGAAGGACTATAAGCAATGCTTTAATTCTTGTCTTTAGCATAATGGCCTTATTCTAGACCTTTTTTTGACTAAAATCAAGCCTCAAAAACAAGGCTCTATTTTAAACCTCCAGCCACAGGTCCGACCTGTGGCTGGTTAGGATTTTTTGAATTTCTTGAATAGATAATTAAAGAATAGACTAATTATTATTCCGGCAATATAGCCAACTAATATGTCTATTGGAAAATGAACGCCACTTGCCACCCTAGATATTCCAACTAATAAAGCAACTATAGAAAATAGATAACCAATTCTTCTATCAACAAAAAACATAGAGGTGGCTAAAGATGCAAAAAAGATAGAGTGACCTGAAGGAAAAGAATCTAGTCCCCCGTGAATAAAAAGAGGTTCTATGGAATCAAATAAAACAAACGGTCTAGGTGATGTAATTATCCCCTTAAAAATGGTGGCAAAAAACCAAGAAAAGGTAGCTGGAAAAAAGATAATAAATAACTCCTTGAACTTAAACTTAAAATATTTAAAGGGTATTTTTATGCTAAAAGTTCCATCTTTATACAAAGCAAGTAAAATAAAAGCTAAAAATAAAAAAATGAGGCCGAAAATCTCAGACAAAAAAATAAGCAACCAATCGCCGGCATCAGATTTGTGGGCTAAACTATAAAGATTAAAAAATATTGAGTGATTCATTGAATAAAAAAATATTTTATAAAAAACAATATTAGTATAACATAATTTATTTTAATATCTATAAAAAATAAATTAATTGCTAGTTTTTTTCATCTTGGCCACTTGTAAGACATTGGTCAAAAGCATAGCTAAAGTTACTGGACCAACACCACCAGGACTTCGGGTAATAAAAGAAGATTTAGGAGCAATTTTTTCAAAATCAACATCTCCTTTTATGCTACCATTTTCTTCTGAAGTCCCCGCGTCTATAATTACTACTCCTTCTTTAACCATCTCTTCTTTTATAAAATTAGCTTGTCCAGCAGCCGAAATTATAACATCAGCTTTTTTTATATCATCTTTAGGATTATTGCTTTGTTTGGTAATATTTTTTACAGAATAACCCCTTTTCTCTAAAAGATATGAGACTGGTCGCCCAACTAATTTTCCATTACCCACGACAACTATCTTCTTGCCCTTTAAATCTAAGCCAATTTTATCAAGAAGATAAAGACAGGCCTTAGCTGTTGGAAAAATAAAATCACCCCGCCCTTCATAAAAAGCTTGGCTATTTTCTTGCCCCAAACAATCAACATCCAGTTCGGGTAAAATAGAATCTAAAACTTTTTGGCTATTTATGTGTGGGGGTAATGGTAATTGGACAATAATTCCAGCGGTGTTTAACCCTTCGTTTAATTCTTTAATTTTTAAAATTATTTCTTCTGTTGTAATTGTTTCCGGAAAATTAATAATCTGGCTCTTAAATCCCACTTGATTAGCAAATTTAAGTTTTAGATTAGCATATAAATCAGATAATTTATTTTGACCAACGGTAATATCAAAAAGCTCGGGTTGGTATTTTAAGTCCCTAACCTGTATTTTAATTTCTTCAAGGAAATCATCTCTTATTTTTCTTCCGTCTATAATGGTCATCTTAAATACCTAGAAATTCATTTTTCATATCATCTCTATGAACGACCCTTCTGTAACGATTCATGCTCATAAAAATACCAAGTCCGACAAATTCAGTCAATAAGTGCGATCCTCCATAACTCATAAAAGGCAAAGTAATCCCGGTTACCGGCATCAATCCAATATTCATTCCAATATTAATAATTAAATGGGACATAAAATAAATTGCCAGCCCGACACCAAAAAGAATTTCAAAATTATTCTTGCCAAGCAAGGCTAGGTGTAAAATTCGCCAGATAATTAAAGCATATAATATAAAAATTATAATAACTCCAACAAAACCCCATTCCTCAGAAAAAGCCGCAAAAATAAAGTCCGTTTCATATTCGGGCAAAAACTTTAGCCGAGACTGGGTCCCAAAGCCAACACCCTTGCCCATCAACCTACCGGAACCAACGGCTATTGTTGACTGGTAAGCATTATAGCCAGTATTTTGAATATCAGATAGCGGACTAAAGAAATTTATAATTCTAGCTTTTTGATAATCTTGAAACGAAAAATTCCAGAGTAAACCAAAAGCCAGAGCAACCACCCCAAAAACAATTAATAAATGTTTTTTAGAAATACCAGAGACTAAAATCATGCCCAACCAAATTAAAGCAATTATTATAGCTGAACCCAAGTCTGGCTGTAAAAAGATTAAGACGAACGGAATAAAAGCGTATAGTCCAGAAATAAAAATGTGTTTAAAATTACCTATTTCAATATGACGCCGAGAAAAATATTTAGCCAACATTAAAATTAAAATCAATTTCATTAAATCAGATGGCTGGAAAGAAAAACCACCAAAAGAAAACCAGCTCTGTGCCCCACCCGCTCGGTGTCCAAATATAAATAAAAGTAGGAGAAGACTGGTAAAGAAAATATAAAGAACAACTAAAACATCTGTCCTTTTAATAAAACTAAAATCAAAAGAAGCTAAAATAAAAAAAGCGATTAGCGAAATAATAATCCAAATTATCTGATGATTAAACAAAACAGATTCTCCGGTAAAAGAATTCATTGTCACTAACCCAGCTCCCAAGACGGGGGCAATAAAAAGTAATAGCAACCAATCAATGTTGCCAAAAATCTTTCTTTTTTTGGGTTGGGATAATTTTAATCCGCTTAACATAATAAATATTAGTAAGAAACTTCAAAGGGGTTGATGGACAGGAAGACATCATAGGTAAGAGGAGTGGCTGATAGCTTTTCTGGCCAAGTAAAGACGACATTAATTTCAGCTCCACCTCTTAATTCTTCACGACGAGAAATTGAACCATTGATAGCATTCCCGTCTTTATCATATAAAATAGCAATAACATCAAATGGTGGCAATGGGTAAATTGATTCATTTAAAACTTTAACAGATAAATTAGCTCCATTTATGTCGCCCTCAAAATAAATATCTTTGGTCTTAAAAGGCATCATCTGCAATGTTGGTTCTTTTTTATACCAAACAACAGGTTCATTAAAATTAAATATAACGCTTTTTATTTCTTCTAATCCAGAATTAAACCTTGGCTCTACTATGGCAAAGCGTTGGTTTGGGGGAATAAATGTACTTCCCTCCCTGCGTCCTATTAAACGATTATTTTTATTATAAACTCTAAACTCATAATTAACTTTGTAAACAGCTTTATCTTTATTTCTGTTTTCAATAAAAGCAATTAAATTATGATTATTACCGATAACGCTAAATGCCCTACTCCAAATAATTACTGGTTCAATGGCTTGTCCTTGGCAAATTAAATCACAACTACCTCCACAATCAACACCTTCTTCGTTCCCGTTTTGTTTACCGTCAAAACAAGTTGGATCTGATCTCAGATAAGGGGCAATGATTATTAAAACAATTAGCAAAATTATGGCTAAAAAGCCTGATAAATATTGAAGCTGTCTTTTGGCCGCCCATGTCATATTTTGTATTATAACAAAAATATACTCCGAATTGAAGTATATTTTGGAATGTTTTA
>DAOQRR010000030.1:0-5903 GCA_035355875.1 Minisyncoccota bacterium | reverse complement strand
GCTCTAAAATTCCTATGCTCGGACCGTCGTCCTCCGCAATGTTTTTTGAAACAACAATCTTTTCCGCGAGGCCATGTTGGAGTGGTGTTTAATCAATGTGTTGTTTTTAGTTTTTTAATAATATATTTTGCCGGTTCGTCTAATGGTAGGACACATCCCTCTGGAGGATGTTATCGGGGTTCGAGTCCCTGACCGGCAGCAAGCGAAATTTTTTAAAAAGGAGTTTTAAAAAATTTTTTAACCGCTTACTCGCCGGTCAGGGACTCGAACCGAGCCGTCGCGAAGCCAGTTGTTCGAATTTTATGAGAACAACTGAGACGGCGAGTGGGGGGCGAGGGAGTGAGATATTTTATGATGGTGAGCTTTGCGAACCAGAAATAAAATATCCACGAGAGTGACCGAGTCCCTGACCGGCAGCAAGCGAAATTTTTTAAAAATGAAATTCACAAAAAAACATAAATATATTTTTATACCACTAGTGGTTTTGGTAATACTGGTTGCCACGATTTTTTTATTTTTAAAAGATCAACAAAAATCTTCGGTTGAAAATAAAGAAGTTGAAGTAAAAAAAGAGCTCCCAGAATACAAAATCAAAGGAATAGATATTTCTCGATATCAAGGAGACATAGATTTCAAAAAAGTCAAAGAAGATAATATTTCTTTTGTCTTCGCTAAAGCCACTGAGGGTTTAAACTTAGTAGATAAAAAATTCTCTGACAACTTAGACAAAGGAAACAGCGAGGATTTAAAAATAGGAGCTTACCATTTTTATAGACTTTGTGAAAATGGAGCTAAACAGGCTCAACATTTTATTAAAAATGTAGATAAAAATAAAATAAGCTTGCCACCTGTTTTAGATTTAGAGACATATAGGAATTGTCGAAGCAAAGAAGGGATAGAATGGGAAACACAAGAATTATTGGAGTTTTTTAATTTAATAAAAAATCATTATCAGACCAAGCCGATAATTTACACATCAATAGATACTTACCACGAATTTAAAAATTTATTTTTTGAAAGATTAAAAAAGGAAGACTATTTACTTTGGGCTAGAGTAACTGATCGTCATATAGATAGTGATAATTATGAAAATATATTTGGCCTTGAAAATGAAACTGAAATTAGAAAAATAATCCAAAAAGATTGGAGTTTTTGGCAAGCATGTGACACTTGCCGTGTTTCGGGAATAGACGGGCCGGTTGATGTCAATTATTTTAGAGGTGAAAAATTACCCTAATTAATTTTAGATTTATGTTATAATGTAAAAAGGTCAGAGATTATTAGAAAATAAAATAAATAAAAATATGAAAAAAGGATACAATGGAAATATAGAAAAATTAACATTAGAAAATGATAATTTTAGAGAAGTATTATATACTGGAGGACATTTACAACTAGTTTTGATGAGTTTGCTACCCAATGAAGAGATAGGCTTAGAGGTTCACGAAGAAAATGACCAATTTTTCCGCTTTGAAGACGGGGAAGGGAAAGTCATTATCAACGAAACTGAATATAAAGTGGCTGATGGAGATGCTGTCATTGTTCCAAGTGGAGCAAGGCATAATGTGATTGCTGGGGAAAAGGGATTAAAACTTTACACGATATATGCCCCTGCTCATCATAAAGAGGGAACGATTAGAAAGACAAAAGAAGAAGCAGAAAGGGATGAACCAGAATTTGACGGAGTAACGACAGAATAAAAAATAAAAGAAGGGGCCTAAGCGGCCCCTTTTATAATGTCTATAATATTTGCTAAACAATTCTCGCACTCCTCCCCCTTTACTGGAATTAAGGGGGTTCCGTCCTTAATTGTAACCTCAAAGAGGTTTGATAACTTTACCATAAAGGTATCGTGGCAATCTTTAAGAATCACACAATAGAATTTGTGTTTTTTAAAGAAACAAATCAAGTCTTCTTTGGTCATGTTTGAATCTCTCAAATGGAGAAACACAATTTGTTGACCAGGAAATTTTTTGGAGATTTTTTCTTCAAATTTTCTTTCTTTCTTTTTTCTTAAATCTCCAGTGATTACAATAATCGGTAAATTTAGCATATCTATTAAATTTTATTGGTTTCGCTGTATTATAAATTATTTCCCAATAAAGTCAATAGCTTAGGGTAATGTAATTTTGGATGGTATAATTAACCTAATGAAAGATAAAGCTAAAAAAGAAAATATTTTCTACACTCAAAAAGGAGACAAAGGAGACACTTCTCTGTTTCATTGTGACCAAGGGCGTATTTCTAAAAGCTCAATTGTGATAGAATCACTTGGCTCACTTGATGAGCTCAATGCTTTTATTGGTCTAATTAAACTAGAGGCAGAAATTAAAGATATAAATTTTAAAAAGTTAAAATTTGATCAAATACTGGAAAATATTCAACAAAATCTTTTCGTTATTCAAGCCGAGGTTGGGGGTTTTAATATTTCAATAAAAAAAACAGAAATAAACAAAATTGAAAAAATTATTGACGAGATGGCTTTGATTATTCCACCAATAAAAAGTTTTATTATAACGGGAGGTTGCTTAGCAAGTGCCAAGCTAGATTATACAAGGACACTAGCTCGTAAGACAGAGAGGAGGGTAGTAGCAGTTCGGGATGAAGGGCTAAGGCAGATTAATAAAAATAGTATTTCTTACCTAAACAGACTATCTAGCCTTCTTTACACGATGTCTCGTTTTGCTAATTTGTATTTTAATAAAAAGGAAAATATTCCAAGCTATGGCAAATAAAATTTTAGCGATTGACTAAATGACAGAAAATAGTAGAATTAGAAGTTAATCGATAGAAAATAGGGGAATAATTAAACTAAGCCCCACAATACATGCCGTTAAGGAGAAGCTTATTTTATTAGATTATTTTACGCTCCATTTATAAATTTTGGGGTATAACAATCATTTATGTTAACAAAGATAAAAAATTTTATAAAGAGAAATAAAGTTTTAAGTTTATTAGTGGCCATTATTTTAATTGGCCTGATACTTTTTCTGGTTTTACGGAAGGGCGACAATGATAACCCAAGATATATTTTAGAAAAAGTAGTTAGATCAGACTTAAAGACGACAGTCACAGCCACGGGACAAGTTGAATCGCTAAACAGTATTGAGATAAAACCAGAGGCTTCGGGAATTATAAACTATGTGGCTGTTTCTGATGGACAATTTGTAAGGAGGGGGGGGGTTGATTGCTAGTATTGATTGTCGGGACCAGAAAATAGCCCTAGAAAATGCTAAGTTGTCTTTAGCTAAACTTACCACAGCTGATACTTTATCTGTTATGAGAGAAGAAAATGACCTAGAGAATATTTACGAAAACAGTTGGAATGATATCACTTCTTTCGTCTCAGATATAAATAATATTCTAATAGAAATGGAAGATTTCTATGCTTCAGACGGATTTTTGGGTTATAACAACATCTCTACGGTTAAGGCCACAGGACGAGAGGAAGTTAGTTTGGCCAGGCAGAGTTTTAAGGAAGCAGATAAGAAATTTGATGTTTTATTAGAAGAATATAAATCTTTAACCAAATTAAGTAACAGAGAAGATATTTTTAGCTTGCTTGAAGAAACTAGAGATACCGCAGATACTCTTTCTCTTGCTATTAAAAAAACAGAAACTGCGTCTATTTTAATTATTAATTATAAAGATGGAGCTCTTGGAAATACTAGCGAGACAGAAATAAGGAATATTGTTTCTGGTTGGTTGTTAGATGTTAATAATTATGCTAATTCGTTGGGTACAGACATTAAATCAATAAAAGAAGCAGAACAATCTTTATCTGAAACAAAAGCAGGTGGGGCAGATGAACTTGATGTTAAATCAGCAGAATTGTCTGTTGAAAGTAAACAGCTAAGTTATAATAAATGTTTTACCCGAGCTCCATTTGATGGAGTAATAACTAACTTAACAGCTAAGCCAGGACAGTCCCTAACTTCTTACGGAACATTAATGACAGAGCAAAAAATAACTAAAGTATTCTTTAACGAAGTTGATATCATTTCAATTAAAGAAGGACAAAATGCTAATTTAACATTTGATGCAATACCCGATCTCGAGTTGAAAGGGGTTGTTTCAAAAGTTAATTTAATGGGAGAAGTTAGTTCTGGCGTCGTCTCCTATCAAGTTGAGATAACTTTTGAAGAAGAAGACAATCGGGTTAAGGCTGGGATGAGTGTTAATGTTGAAATTATAACCGAAGATAAAGAAAATATCTTAATAATTCCAGTAGCTTCAGTTAATCTAAAAAACGGTAAATCTTTTGTTCAGATTTTAGAACAAGAAGTAAAAGACGATAATCTAGATGAAGAGATTAAGACCAATTCAAAAATAATAGAAAAAGAAGTTGTAACTGGAATATCTAATGATACTAAAATAGAAATTATTTCTGGGTTAGAGGAAGGACAAGAGATAATTTCAAAAATAATAACAGATGCTTCGTTTGACTCCAAGATGCCTGACTATAGAAGTATGATGTCGGCTGGTCACCCTGGAGGAGGAGGTTTTTCTTCAGGTGGAATGACTAGGTAATTATGATTGAAGTTAGAAATATCACTAAAGTTTATAATTCTGGGGCTAATTCTTTAGAAGCTCTAAAGGGAGTTAGTTTTACGATAAAAGATGGAGAATTCGTAGCCATTATGGGTCCATCTGGTTCTGGTAAATCAACCCTAATGCATATTTTAGGGGCACTTGATACTCCAACAAGCGGAACTTACATATTAGACGGACAAGATGTTTCAACTCTAAGCGATGATGAATTGGCTGATATTAGGCAAGATAAAATTGGTTTTGTCTTTCAATCTTTTAATTTGTTGCCACGAACAACTGTTTTGAAAAATGTAACTTTACCTTTAGTTTACGAAGGAATACCAAAAGCAGAAAGGGATAGAAGGGCCAGGCTATCACTAGAACAAGCTGGCCTTGATGAAACCCATTTTTCTCATTTATCAAACCAACTTTCAGGCGGACAAATTCAAAGAGTAGCAATTGCTAGAGCTTTGGTTAATAATCCTTCAATAATATTAGCCGATGAGCCAACTGGCAATTTAGATACTAAGACGGGGGACATTGTTCTAGGAACTTTTCAAAAACTAAACAAAGATTATGGGCGAACAATAATCTTAATTACTCACGAGCAAGATGTTGCTGAGCATGCAGACAGAATTTTATATATTAGAGATGGGCTTTTGTCCGAGGACCCCATTAAACACACCAAGAGAATAATAAATATCTAATTATGAAAACCAAAGATTTAATCCAAGAGACTTTTGTTTCTCTCAAATCAAATAAAGCTAGAACCGGATTAACAATGCTCGGTATCATTATTGGTATAGCCTCAGTTATCACCATGACTGCTATTGGTAATGGAGCCAAGAAAAGTGTAACGGATAGCATAGAATCAATCGGGGCTAATTTAGTCATTGTTTCTCCTGGAGCCATGAGGTCTTTTAGTGGCCCACAAATGTCACGAGGTGGAGCCAAGTCTTTAACTATAGAAGATGCTCTAGCTATTGAAGAAGAAGTTAGATATGTTACTGATGTCGTTAAGGTTGTTAGCTCGCAACAACAGATAGTTGCTCGTGGAGAAAATACAAACACTAGTATTATGGGGACTGAGTCAGCTTATGCTACTGTCCGAAGCGTAGAATTAGAAGATGGAGTATTTATTTCAGATCAAAATGTTTCAAGAACAGCCAAGGTTGCAGTTTTGGGTCCTACCACTCGGGATGATTTGTTTGGAGCGGGAATGAATAATGTCGTTGGAGAGAAAATTAGAATAGCGGGGACAGAATATACGGTTGTTGGAGTAGCTAAGGCTAAGGGGGGAAGTGGAATGGTTAATATGGATGATGTTGTTTATATCCCCTATACTACGGCCCAAAGATATTTAACGGGGGATA
>DAOQRR010000029.1:0-5921 GCA_035355875.1 Minisyncoccota bacterium | reverse complement strand
AAGATTGTTGTTTCAAAAAACATTGCGGAGCGCGACGGCGCGAGCATAGGAATTTCAGAGCACGGAAATATCCGTGTTTTTTGGAACAATAATCTTGGAGCGAGACAAAGTAGTATTAAGCCACGGAAAAGTATATTACCATTTAATTTCGCGATCGCGAAATTAAATGGTAAGAATAATCTTATCAACGACCCGAGATTTTTTTGTTGCTTAAGGAGTTTTTTTATGTTATAAAATAAGGACATTATGGAGACATTAGTGTAGGAGTAACACAGCTCTCTGTGGAAGAGCTATCATGAGTGCAAATCTCATATGTCTCCCCATAAAAGATAATAAAAAAGGGGGGCGGGCTTACGCCCGCCCCCCATTTTTAATCCTCCCCCTAAAAAATGATATAATCAAAAGATGGAAGAAAATAAAAATAACAACTGGGCACCAGTCTTCAAAAAACATATTCCAAGTTTTCTTTTTCCGCTAGTAATTTTATCTATTGTTCTTATTGCCTTGCGTTTCTTTTTATGGAAGACAGAGTCCTTTAATTATCTTTTGTGGAATATAATACTTGCCTTTATTCCACTTGTTCTTAGCTTGATTATTTTATTTCAACCCAAAAAGGGAATTATCAATAAAATAATTTTCATTGCTGGATTAATTTTGTGGCTTCTTTTTATTCCCAATGCTCCTTATTTAGTGACCGATATTATCCACTTAGGCGAGATTAAGGCTGTGCCCGTATTGTTTGATACTTTTTTACTTTTTGATACTGCCTTGCTTGGTCTAGTGATCTTTTGTCTGTCATTGGAGCATATTGAAAAAATAATTCTAGAAAAATTCTCCAAAGGAAAAACATTTTTAATGACAACTTTCATAATTTTATTAATTAGCTTTGGAATGTATCTTGGTCGCTTTGCTCGTTTTAATAGCTGGGACATTTTTACTAATCATCAATCTTTAATTGGTCACATTTGGGGAGTGATTAGCCAAACGGAAGCTCATGTGTATCTTTATACCTTTCTATTCTTCTCTTTCCTGTTTTTGTCTTATCAATTTTGGAAACTCTTAAAAAGAAATGATTAACATAAAAGATAAAAAAACAATCGCCTTTGACCTAGATGGCACACTGGCTGAAAGTAAACAGCCCCTTGATAAAGAGATGGCTGCTCTACTCAAAGAATTATTAAAACATAAAAAAGTTATCGTTATTTCTGGAGGTTCTTTTGGCCAATTTGAAAAGCAATTCTTGCCTTATTTAGACATAACAGAAACAGAAAAAGACTTATACTCTAATTTAATTTTACTTCCCACAAGCGGTAGCTTGTGTTATCAGTTTGATGTTCAAAAAAAAGATTGGCAAATAACAAATAAAGAAGAGATGCCAAAAGAGATCAAAGAAAAAATTTTTTCAACCATAAAAGATTTTATTGAAAATAATTCTTACGGCATTAAGCCATATAAAGAAGGCGATCAAGTCTTAGAAGATAGGGGAACGCAAATAACACTTTCTGCCCTCGGCCAAAACGCTCCAATAGAAGAAAAGATAAAATGGGATAAAGACCAAGAAAAAAGACAAGCTATTAAAAAAATACTAGAGAGTAAATTACCCGAAGTTAGTTTTTCTATCGGTGGAGCAACCTCAATAGATGTTTTACCAAAGGGTTTTGACAAGGCAGAAGGATTGAAAAAATTTTTAGAAAAAGAAAAAATGAAAAAAGAAGATTTGTTTTTCATTGGCGATGCAATTTTTCCTGGAGGCAATGATTATTCCCCTCTTTTAGAAGGATTTGATTGTCAAAAAGTTTCAGGCCCCGCAGAAACAAAAAAAATTATTCAAACTTTTTTATAAAATTTTTTCAAAAAACAAAAGACATTTCTTTTCAAAGAAGTGTTTTTTTGTTTAGTTTTATAGCTATTCTTGTCCACTTTTTATCCACATACTTTTCCAGAGAAATGAAAAAAACACTGTTGCAATAAGGATTTTATTAAGAGATAATAAGGACATTGAAAGAATAAATTATTAAACTAATGAAAATAAAAATATTAAAAAAATCCATCTTGCTTGTTTGTTCTCTCGCCCTACTTACTCAAGTTTATCTTTGGGCAGAACCAACCTTTGCCATACAAGATGATGACGAAGTCATTGTTACTTTGAATGTTGAAACGGGAATCACAATATCAAAAGAAGATGACGTTACGATGTTACCTACACTAGGTATCGCTTCTGACACATCTATCGGGCAAACTTCTTGGACGGTCAAGACCAACAATGTTGCCGGATACAATTTAAATGTCAAAGCAAGTTCTAGTCCCGCAATGGTTCACTCAAACACGGTTAATAGTTTTGCTGATTATTCAGAAACATCTTCTGGTGTTCCAGAAACTTGGTCCGTGGCTTCAGGAGATTATGAATTTGGTTTTTCGGCCTATGGAGATGATGTAGAAGATACTACTTGGGGGGTGGGAGTAGATTGTGGAACCAGTTCAACAATTTCAACTAACGATTTAAATTATTTAGGATTTAAAACAACCGACAAAACAATTGCCACTAGAAGTTCTGTTACCCCTAATGTTGGAGTTGAGACGAATATTTGTTTCGCCGCTGAACAGAAAGATGTTTATGCTCCATCTGGGGTTTATACTGCTACCATTACCGCCACGGCCGTTACTCTTTAGCCAATCTTAAGTCATGAGAAATTTCAAAATAAATAAAACAAAAAGCTATTTTATCCTTATTTTACTTGGTTTTTTAATCTTACCATGTTTTTCTTTAGCTTATCAAAAAACTCAATTAGACCTAGAGCCCCAAAATGATTTTGTGGTTGAACCCGGCAAGACCGAGATTTTTTTAAACAAAGGTGAGTCCGTAGTTAAAAATATTATCATCACCAATAGAATAAACAGGCGAGTTAGCTTTAGACTTTCAACAGAAGACTTAGTCGGAACGACCGACCCAAGCCAGCCAGTTATTTTAATGGGTGACTCAGATGGTCCATACTCCTTGCGAGATTTTATTGAACCAGAAATTTATGAGTTTCAATTAGACTTAGGTGAAAGAATAATTATTCCAGTTAAAGTTTCTGTGCCGGTAGACGCAGAGCCGAGAGGTTATTACGGTGCGCTGATTGTTTCTAGCGAGTCTGATTTTGATGAGAACGGAGAAGAAGTTAGCGGAGCTCAAGGTAAAACAAAAATCATATCAAGAATTGGATCACTTTTTTTAGTTAAGATAAACGGACAAGGTAAAGAAGAAGGACGACTAGAAGATTTTAAAATTGCCGGCCCGTTGCAAAAATTTTACAGTAGCGCCCCAGAAAGTTTTGAAATTGCCTACGAGAACACTGGTAATGTCCACCTTGTCCCTTACGGAAAAATTTCAATCAATAATTTAATTGGCCGAACGGTTGACCAAATAGCCGTTGATGCCTATTTTGTTTTACCTGATTCTATTCGTTATCGTGAAGTTTTTTGGCAAGACGCCAACTTTTTATTTGGACGCTATAAGGCCGAATTGTCTTTATATAAAGGCTATGGCAATGAATATGAAGAATCTGAAATAGTCTTTTGGGTCTTGCCTTGGAAGATAGTTGTTCCGGTCTTTGTTGGTCTAATACTCCTTATTTCATTGGTTTATTACATCTTGACGCGATTTGAGATTAAGAAGAAAAAATAAATTATGAACTTAATATCTTTTAAAAAAAGAATATTGAGCTTGACTTTGGCTCTTGCTTTAATTGCTCCATTGCCTCTTAATTTAGCCTTGGCTGAAGTTATGGGTAGCTCTAGCTATAAAATTCAAAGTGATTCTGTTAATTTAGGCGGAGAGGATTCTAGTAGTCCCTCGTATAATTTAGGTGATACATTGGGAGAGATTGGCACAGGGGATTCTAGTAGTGATAATTATATTTTACACGCTGGCTATTGGCAGATGCAAAGTAATTATTTATCAATTTCAAGCCCTGATGATTTAACCTTGTCTTCAATTGGAGGGTTAAGCGCTCAGGCTAGTGAAGGAACCTTGTCTTGGCTCGTTAAGACAGACAGCCCCTCTGGTTATGAACTTTCTATAAATGCAACTACTTCGCCCGCCTTACAATCAGCCTACGATTCTTTTGATGATTATGCTCCAGCTACGGCTGTTCCCGATTATAATTTTATTAGTCCGACAGATACTTCTTACTTTGGATTTACTCCTGAGGGTTCTGATGTTGCCCCACTATATCGCGACCAAGATTTTGTTTGTGGAACTGGCACCAACGAGACGACAGGTAAATGCTGGGATGGTTTGTCTATCACCCCTAAAATTATTGCTGTATCCTCAGCACCGAACCATCCATCTGGAAGCACAACAACGGCTCGTTTTAGAGCTGAAACAGGAGAGGGCCATATCCAAACTGCTGGAGAATATCAAGTAGTTATTGAGGTAACGGCCATCTCTCTATGATTAAAAAACCCCTTATTTTAATACCTTTTTTGCTTACTTGGCTTGTTTTTCCGCTAGCTTCTTTTGCCATAGAAGGTGATGATGGAATGAATGTTTCTCTAGAAATTGTTGGCTGTAACAATAATGGCATCTGTGAACCACCTCTTGAAAATTTTTTAAATTGTCCAAACGATTGCAAGCCCGAAGAAGGAGGGAAGACAGGTAGCGTTCGCCCCGTATCTCTAGATGAAATCTTTATGAACATTAAAGTTGTTCCAAGCTATACTAGTGCTATCATAACTTGGACAAGCTCTGTTCCAACTATCTACAACTTAAGCTGGGGAGAGGATGTAGAGTTTAGAGATGGTATCTTAAAAAATGTTCACTTTGTTAATGACCACCGAGTAGAATTAATTAATTTGAAAAGTGGCACAATTTACTATTTTAAAATTGAAGCTCAAACTCACTTAGCCCAAATTGTTTCTTCCGGAACTAAATATTTTAAAACCTTAATACCACCAGATGTAACCCCACCAGCTAATCCGACAAATGTCACCGCAACTCCCTCACCATCTAAAATTACCGTGGAGTGGACAAATCCGAAAGATCTAGATTTTGATTATGTCAGAATTGTTAGAAGCACTGATCAGTATATTAGTAATCCCTACTTAGGTAAACTTGTCTATGAAGGGAGCGGACAATATTTTTATGACCTTGATGTAGAAAGTGGCAATCGTTATTTCTACACGCTTTTTGCTAGAGATAAGAGTGGTAATTTTTCTAGTGGCTCAATGGCTAGCGCTTTATATATTTTAGACGAGACAGGCCAAGTTAGACCAGACAAAGAAAAAGAACCATCATTTATAATTCCGCTTCAGCCGATTTATTATTCTGTCACCCAGAGCACCTTTATTGAAAATTTTGAATTAGACGAAACGATTGAAGTCTCCGCCAAAGAAAAAATTGAAGTTGACGCTAATTTTGTTTCTAGCAAAAAATCTTTTGATATTTGGATAGAGATTCGTGACCGTTATGATCGTGTCAAGGGGCGATATTTTTTTGTTGATGTAAAAGACCAAGAGGGGACACGCGAGGTGATTATTCCTGAATTGATAATAAACGGACTCTATTCAGTTTCTGTTTTTCGCCAATATGACGGGCAATTTGAATTAATTCATCGTGGATTTTTTGAGGCTATTGGGGGAGATTCTGTCTTCAGTCGCGATTATTCATACTTTATCCCTCGCACTTGCACGGTCACCATCTTCTTAATTTTAATTATTTTGATAATAATTCTTTTAATCAGAAAAATATACAAAAAGATAAAAAAGAGAGAAAAAGACAAAAAAGAGCAAAACTTAGAATAAAAAGCAATTTTCCCCAGTTTTTAATAAAAAACATCCATTATGGATGTTTTTTATTTTAGCCTTATTTACAAGAGTTTTTTTACCATCTCGGATAGACAAACTGTTGAATAAGTAGTGGATTACGAAAGTTGTGGATA
>DAOQRR010000028.1:2937-5956 GCA_035355875.1 Minisyncoccota bacterium | reverse complement strand
TTTGTAGTTTGTTACTGGTAGGTAATAAAAATAATTAAAAACGAATAAGCTTACTTAAAATATGTTAAGATTATTATATAACTCATGAAAGTTACGCAGTTAGATAACAATTGGCATAATTTAGATAATAGTGAAGTGATTAAGTCTTTTGGGCTTGATGTTTCTTTGGGGTTGGACTCATTAAAGATTAAGGAGCAAGAAAAGATTTTTGGCAAAAATAAATTACCCAAAGAGAAACAATTATCTCAGTTAAAAATATTTTTAAGTCAGTTCAAAAGTCCCCTCATATATATATTAATTTTTGCGGGCATAATCACTTTTGTATTAAAAGAATATACTGACGCTTTAATAATATCAGTAGCTGTTATTATTAATACCATTGTTGGTTTTATTCAAGAAAGTAAATCATCTAAGGCTCTCAACAAACTAAAAAAAGTTTTGAGTCTGAAAGCGATAGTTTTAAGAGAGGGGCAGATTAAAGAAATCCAAGCCGAAGATCTAGTTCCCGGGGATATAATTTTTCTTAGGCCAGGAGATAAGGTTCCAGCTGATGGCCGTTTGATTGAGGTTCAAGAATTGAAGATAAACGAATCTGCTCTAACTGGTGAGTGGTTACCAGCCGAAAAAGAACAAATTGTTTTATCGGCTGAAACTAGTTTGGCTGACCGAGATAACATGGTTTATATGGGAACTATCGTGGACGCTGGAAAAGGAAAAGCGATAGTCACAGGGATTGGTCTAAAGACAGAAATAGGACAAATAACAAACTTGGTCAGAGAGACAAAAGAAGAAAAACCCCTTATCAAAAAAAACTAGCTCGTTTTTCAAAAACAATTGGTTTAATTATTTCTCTTGTTTGTTTAGCGATTTTTATTGAAGGGCTCATAACGGGAGGAGGTTTTATTGAAATGTTTACAACATCAGTGGCGGTGGCGGTGGCTTCTATTCCGGAAGGTTTACCAGCAGCCATGACGGTTATTCTGGCTATTGGGATGCAAAGAATATATAAGAAGGAAGGATTAGTCAGGAAATTATCAGCAGCGGAAACACTCGGGAATACTTCGGTTATTGCTACTGACAAGACTGGCACCTTGACGGAAGCTAAAATGACGGTTGCTGGAGTATTTGCTCTCTCAAAAGAAGACCAAGAAGAAGTAATAAAATATGGAGTATTGTGCAACGAAGCTTTTATTGAAAATCCCGAAGATGATTTTGATAATTGGATAATTAGAGGGACTCCGACAGAAAAAGCTATTTTGGAAAATGGTTACAGTTATAATTTAATAAAAAACGACCTAAACAAAACCTATCCTAAATTAGATGAAATTATTTTTAGCTCTGTTTATAAATATTCTGTTAGCTTAAGAAAAGACCAAAATAATAATATTATCTGTTTTAAGGGTTCACCAGAAATCACTCTTTTAAAATCAAAATATATTAAAGATGATGGACGAATTATTGAAATAGATGAAAATAAAAGAAAAGAATTAAAAAATAAATATGAAGAGTTGTCGGCTTTGGGTTATCGGGTCTTAGGGATTGCTTTTAAAGAAACTGACCTAGAAAATCTCCCTAATAACCATGTTGGTCACAAAGACATAGATAATCTAGTCTTTGCTGGATTTATTTATTTAGAAGATCCAGTCAGAGAAAGCGCCAAGGATGCATTGCGAATTTGTCTTGAGGCGGGGATGAAACCAATTATTATAACTGGAGACAATAAACTAACAGCTAAAGCCGTGGCTAACAAATTAGGTTTAAAAGTTGAGGATGAAAATATTTTAGAAGGCAAGGAGTTAGACAAACTATCAGATGAAGAATTAGACCAAATTTTAGAAAAAATAAAAATATACGCTAGGGTTGAACCAAGACATAAGTCAAGAATTGTTTTAGCATGGCAGAGGAAGGGAGAGATAGTGGCCATGACTGGAGATGGTATAAACGATGCTCCAGCCTTAAAGCAAGCAAATATCGGAGTGGCTCTTGGTTCAGGAACAGAAGTAGCCAAAGAGGTGGCCGACCTAGTTTTATTATCAGATGATTTTTCTGTTATTGTGGCAGCGGTTGAAGAAGGTCGCTCTATTTTAGATAATATTAGAAAAGTCATAACTTATCTTTTGTCTGATAGTTTTACGGAAGTTATTTTAATTGGGGTTGCCATGTTTCTTGGTTTACCATTGCCCGTTACAGCTGCTCAGATATTATGGATTAATTTAATAGAAGATGGTTTACCTGGGGTAGCTCTGGCTCTTGAATCAAAAGAAGATGATTTGATGAAGAGAAAACCCCAAGGGTTAAATGTTCCTTTGTTGAACAAAGAGATGAAAATAATAATTTTTATTATTGGTTTAATTACAGATCTAGCTTTGCTATCTCTTTACCTCTGGCTATCAAACAAAAACTTAGATTTAAATTATATGAGGACAATTATCTTTGCCTGTTTGGCAATAGACTCAATTAGTTATGTCTTTTGTTGCAAGAGCCTCAGACATAATTTGTGGAAGATAAAATTATTTGATAATAAGTTGTTGGTTTGGTCCTGGATAATTGGTATAATTGGATTGCTTTCAGCTATTTATATACCAAGCTTGAATAATATTCTAGGGACAATCCCTCTTGGATTAAATGCTTGGGCTATCGTTATTGTCTTAGCTATTATTAATATTGTCTTAATTGAGGGAGTTAAATATTATTTTATAGCTAGACACAAGACTGACCAATAAATCAATCATATTAATTATAATTTTATAAATTATGCCTGGATCAAGATTAAGTTTCCCTAAATATTGGATATTCGTGACCATCGGGATTGTCGCCAACATTTTTATTTTTGCTTTTTTGTCTAGACAATTAGAGGAAAAAGTTTTTAATGATATTGTTTCAAGAAGTGAAGCATTGTATCAAGAAGATTTAATTAGTGGGCCAAGGTAAAGGCGCAAACTTTTTTAGCCTGAGCTTCTTTAAGGACAAGACTGGCCTCCTTAAGCGTTCCACCAGTAGTGACAACATCATCAATTAA
>DAOQRR010000028.1:0-2837 GCA_035355875.1 Minisyncoccota bacterium | reverse complement strand
TTTTCTAGTGGATTAACTTTGTAAAATAAGGGTAATTTTTGTTTAGTTAGATGAAACATAATTTTTCCTAAACGATCAGCCAGTCGGTAATTATGACGATATTTTAAATACCAAATAGCCCTTCTTGCGATAGGATCTTTATAGCTAAAAACAGAATAAATATTCGGGCCGGCTTGTTCTTTTTTCTGTGCTATCTTTGACAAGCACAAGGGGCAAATTAATTGACCTCTTTCTCCACAACCAAGACATTTTTCCGGAAACAATAAATCAATTAAAATATCTTTTGCCTTACGGATATTTTTCCCCGTTTTCATATATTCATTTTACTATAATTATGTTACAATTAATACATAATAGGACGAATAGAACATGGACAATTCATTAAAAAAAATAATTGCAGACGGGCTAGCTAGCCTAAAAAATTCTTTTAGTGGTGGTGGTGATAAAAAACAAGCCCTTGGCGTGGATATTGGTTCTTCTTCTATCAAAGTAGTTCAGTTAAAGAAAAAAGGTGGACGAGCCGTGCTTGAAACTTATGGAGTGATTTCACTTGGACCATACGGAGGAACGAGCGTTGGGGCTTTAACTAGTTTAAAAACAGAAGACATAGCCAGAGCACTAAAAGATGTTATGAAGGAATCTAATGTTACGACGAAGTCGTCTATTTTATCTATACCATCACTGGCCAGTCTAATTTTTTTAGTTACACTACCATGGACAGTCAAAGAATCTGAATTAGAAAATATAATACCAATTGAAGCTCGTAAATATATCCCTGTTCCAATTTCAGAAGTAACTTTGGATTGGTTTGTTATTCCTAATGAAGACGAGATGCAAGAAAATGATAGTCCTAGTAACATAAAAAGAAATAGAGAAGTTTTAGTGGTGGCTATACACAATGAGACACTGACTCAATACAGAGAAATATTAAAACAAACAGGCCTAGAGAGTGATGCTTTTGAAATGGAAATATTTAGCAACATAAGATCAACTTTCAACAATGAATTAGCTCCGTTTTTAATAGTTGATTTTGGGGCATCCAAGACTAAAGTCTCAATTGTTGAATCTGGGGTAGTTAAAGTATTTCATGTTGTTAATCGGGGCTCTCATGATATTAGTCGCAATATATCTCAGGCTCTTGGTATCACTTTTGAGGAAGCGGAAAAGCTAAAAAGGATGGTCGGATTAGATGCTAGCGTAAACCCCGAAGCCGAAAAAATAATTCGTTTGGCTGTCAATTATATATTCACAGATATCAATAGTATTGTTTTTGCTTACCAGAAGAAGTATAATAAAAATATTAGCAAAGTATTTTTATCAGGTGGAGGTTCTTTGCTTAAAGGTTTGCTAGAAGCAGCTCGGGAAAATTTTAGAGTAGAAGTTTTTTATAGCAATCCTTTTTCAAAAACTGAAGCCCCCGCATTTCTAGAACCAGTCTTAGAAAATAGCGGTCCGGAGTTTGCCGTGGCAGTAGGCTTAGCTTTACGCCAACTATCTTAAAATATGGAAAATTCATTTCAAACATCTTTTATACCTAAGAAACCGATAACCCCCAATAAGGTTAAGAGTAACAAGCCTAAGAACCTTTTTCTTTTAATTGCTACTTTGCTGGTTGTTATTTCAGGACTAGCAGCCGGAGGTCTCTATTTTTATAAGGTTAGCTTATTAAAAATTCAAGAATCTAGATCAAACTCTTTATCTATTATTAGAAATAATTTTGAAGAGCAAACAATTATAGAGCTTAGATCTTTTAGCGAGCGGATGAAAGCAGCCCAAAAAATATTAGAAGGGCACGTTGTATTATCACCACTCTTTAGTTTATTGTCTGAGATCACAATTCCTCAAGTTCAATATAATAGTTTTTCTCATGAATCAACAGATAAGGTTTTGACTGTTAAATTAGACGGAGTAGCTTTAGATTACCGCTCAATAGCTTTGCAAGCAGACATGTTTAATGACCCCAGAAGTAGGTTTTTCAAAAATGTTTTATTTTCTAATTTGAAAAAAGACCTAGATGGCAATGTTAAATTTAATTTAGAGTTTGATGTTGAACCATCGCTTCTTTCCTATAGGGATAATAGTTTAACGATGTTTGAAAATTTTGATAACACTGAGGGTGTTCAAGAAAATTATGAGGCGAAAGAACAACAAGATTTATTAGACAATAGTATTGAAGAAAACGAATAGCTTATGAAAAATATTTATTCAATCTTATTAATAATCATTACCGGAGTCGTTTTCTTTTTAGCGGTTGACCCTTTTTACAAAGAAGTTAAAGAGATAAAAGAGGATATTTCAACTTACGATAACGCCCTTGATAATTCAACCGAACTACAAAGATCAAGAGATGATTTAGTTTCTGTTTATAATAATATCCGTGATGAAGATAAAGAAAAATTAAAACATTTACTGCCTGATAATATTGGTAATATTGAATTAATCTTAGAAATAGAAAAGATTGCTAATTTGCACGGTATGCCAATTGGAGATATTGAATTTGACGCCAGAACACTAGACGGAGGAGAGAAAGGGGGGAAGGTGGCTCAAGCTAGCCCGAAAGACTTCTTACCTTATGGAGTTTTCCCCATGAAATTTAAAGTTACCGGAAAATATGAATCCTTTATTTCGTTCTTAAAAGAATTAGAACAAAACTTAAGAATAGTTGATGTTAAATCAATTGATTTTAAGGTTCCAGAGGCAATTGTTTCTTCTGACGGTCGAGTAACAGAAAATGATATATATGATTACACTTTAAAAATAGAGACATATTGGCTTAAATAAAATATGAAAAAGACAACCAAATTTTTAATAATAGTTTCAATTATAGGTGTTTCCTT
>DAOQRR010000027.1:0-6088 GCA_035355875.1 Minisyncoccota bacterium | reverse complement strand
AACTGAGCTACCCAAGCAATATTTATAATTTAACTAATTAAAATAAATCTGGCAACTTATTCCATTAAGCTTTTAGTTAATTCTGTGATATTGACTCCGGAAATATTGCCACTATATATACTGAGGAAACTTCCTAGATAAGGTTTAATGTAAAAGAATGCCCCAAAAGCAATCCCGGCTATTAGAATCCAATAAAATGTCCGAGTAAAACTAGTCCACCTGATGCTCTTTTTAAGAGATAAAATAACCTTATTGTTTTCTTTTTGTAGGGTTAAAATCTCTTCCAATAAACGCTTTTCTTCGTCATTCATACCTTTTTATGATAGCATAAAAAGGGTCGCTGGACAACTAAATCTTTATCTTAAAAAACACCTGTTTCCCCTTTGAATAAATAGAATTATGAGGAATCCCCTCTTCTATTATTCTCTTTCCATAGTGTCTGCGAATTTTATCAGCATATCCATTATCAACCTCTGCTTCCCTTTCTATATATTTATAACCATCCTCGCTCAGCTTCTTTTCCAAAAAATTCATAATAAAAGAAACTAATCCTTTACCCTGAAATTCTTTTTTTATAGCCGTATCGTAAATAAAAAAAGAATCATCGCTAGATGGAAAACCAAAAGAAAATCCAATAATATTATTTTTATATTTTAATATGACTGCAATTATTTTAAGATTAGAAAAATAATTACAAAAATCTTCCCAAGAAAAAGATAAATCTAGAAAGCACTCTTTCTCTATTTCAAATAAGGGTTTAGATATTTTTGACCAATCCTTTCTATTAAAAATACTTAGGTTAAAATCTTTTTCATTCATATTAGTGCCCCCGGCGGGAATCGAACCTACATCTATTCCTTAGGACGGAACTGTTCTATCCATTGAACTACGGGGGCTTATATAAAGACATCCCCCTTCTGGGATGTCTTTATCTTTTATATTATTTATTTTTCTAGGCCTAATAATTTAGAAAGTTTATCTTTATCAAAACCAACAACTAAATCATTATCAATTATTGTTACAGGAACTCCCATTTGACCGCTTTTTTCTACCATTTCTTTTCTCTTCTCAAGATCTGTAGAAACATCAAACTCTTCAAAAACAACACCATTGGCTATAAAAAAATCTTTAACCATGTGGCAAAAATGACAAGTTGGGCTAGAATATATTGTGACTTTTTTCATATTTTAATATATTTAACTATTAATAATATTTAACTTTTTAATTATAACATAAAACCTTAAAAAATAATTTATTAGACAAGAATATAAATATGTGTTGATATTCACAAGGCAAGACCTCGTGAATTTAATTTTGTGCGGGTATAAAGAACGTGAGTACACTTATCGATCCTTACAGGATCTGTACACTCTTCGCATCCCTTGGAATTATAAATTCCAAGGGATATGCTCAGAGTTTCCGATTCTCGCACGCAAGCAAATAAATTTGCTTGCTTACCCGCATCAAAAAGCTCCACAGGAGCTTTTTGATTTTGTGCGGGTAGCGAGAATCGGACTCGCGTCTCAACCTTGGGAAGGTCGCATGCTACCACTATACCATACCCGCAATATTAATTTTTTTTATGAAAAAGATCTTTTAGAAAATCAAAAAAACTTTTCTTTGGTCTTTGGTCTTCCGCCAAATCTTCCTCCTTTGATTGATCTTCTTCTACTATACTTAAAACTTTTTCCCCCTCCTTAGCTACTTGATATTTTACTCTAATTATCCCCTCTTTACCTTCTTCTGTGCTTAACTCAGAAATATCTTGATTCAAATCTTCAATCCTTTTTGTTAGCTGTTCATATTCCTCTTTAGCTACTTTCTTTAGTTGAGCTGACTGCTGGTACCTTTCAAATAAACCCCAAATACTAATACTAAAAAACACCAAAATAGCCAAGAGAACAAATAATACTATAGGTGAATACCAAAACCGATTTTTCTTTTTCTTGAATTTTATCATAAACAGTGCTAATATTATAGCATGTTTTTCAGTTCAAAAAACAAGAAAAAAGTAGAAAAGATTTTTGGAATAATCTCAGTCTTGGTTATCATCAGTATGATATTGCTTTATATGCCTGGACTTTTTAAATAATTATTTAGAATTTCCTCCCCTAATCATTTTAAGGAAAACATCGTGAGAGATGTTTATTTTTGCGTTTGACTGTAATCTCTTTTTACCTTTTTTCTGTTTTTCAAGAAGTTTTTTCTTTCGGCTAACATCTCCCCCACCAACAACTTTACTTCCGTGCATCAAAACATCTTTTCTGTAGGCCGAAACTGATTCAGATGAAATTATTCTCCCCAAGGCCCTAGCTTGAATCTTAAAAGCAAATTGTTGTCTTGGAATAACTTCTTTTAATTTTTCAACTTGAGCTTTAGCTTCTTCGTTAACTTTTCTTCTTGAAACAACTCGGCTAAAAGCGGGAATTATTTCATCAGCTACTGCAATATCCATCCGCACAACATCGGCTTCTTTATAATCACTTATTTCATAAGAAATTGAAGAATAACCAGAAGTAACACTTTTTAAATCATCAAAGAAACTACGCATCAATTCTCTAAGAGGCATTTCTAAATCAATAGACGATCGGTTATCGCCAAAATTATTTGTCTCCTTAATTACGGCTTCGTGGTCATACAAAAAAGGCATTAGAGGATTGATATATTCTGACGAAGTAATCACTTTTAAATTAATCCACGGCTCAAAGACCTTGACGATTAAACCATCTTCGGGGAATAAATGAGGTGAATAAATAATTTGTTCTTTGCCCCCTTTTAATAGAACTTTGTAAGTTATAGATGGGATAGTAACAATTAAGTCTAGGCTAAATTCTCTAGTTAACCTCTCGGTAATAATTTCTAAATGCAACATTCCCAAAAAACCGCATCGGAAACCTCTTCCTAAAGACCCCGATGATTCCTCTTCAAATGAAAAAGATGAATCTGATAATTTTAAGCGAGCTAGAGCTTGCTTTAATAAAGGGAAATCATCTTGACTTTCGGGGTAGACAGAAGCCCAAACTACTGGTTTTGGATTCTGATAGCCCGGCAAAGCCTTCATTGGTTTTTTGAAAAAAGTTATGGTGTCTCCAACGGAAGCAATGCCTGGTTTCTTTATACCCGTAACAATATATCCAATCTCTCCAGCATTCAAAGCCTCAACTGGTTTCTCTTCAGGTGAAAAGATGCCCGTCTCAAGAGAATTAAATCTTTCATTTGAGACAGCAAAAATGAGCTGGTCCCCTTTCTTAAAAGAGCCTTCCATCACTCTTATATAAACAATAACCCCTCGGTGATTATCATATTCAAAATCAAAAACTAAAGAGCACCCTGTATATTCTTGGTTTTCCCCCTTTTTCGGGGCTGGTATTTTTTCTATTATTTCTTCTAATAAAGAAGACACGCCCTCACCTGTTTTACCAGAAACTGTTAGAACAGAATCTGGGTTGATATCTAAAAGAAGCGCTACTTCCATTTTAACTTCATCTACTCGTGCAAGAGGAGAATCAATTTTTGATAAGACAGGGATAATAACAAGCCCTGAATCTTTAGCCATCTGTAAGGTCGTTAAAGTCTGAGCCTGCACACCCTGAGTAGCATCAACTAATAAAATAGAACCTTCAACAGCTTTTAAGGCTCTTGAAACTTCATAAGAAAAGTCTATATGCCCTGGAGTATCAATTAAATTTAAAATATATTTTTGTCCGTGATATTCTTGCTCCATTCTAACTGGTTGCATTTTGATAGTGATACCACGCTCTCTCTCAAGCTCCATAGAGTCTAAGACCTGCTCTTTCATTTTCCTCTTTTCTATCGTGCCTGTAACTTCCAACATCCTATCAGCTAAAGTGCTCTTGCCATGATCAATGTGAGCAATAATAGAAAAGTTTCTTATTAAACTTATATCTCGATTCATAGACTTATACTAGCAAAAAAGGCCTAGAAATAAAAGCTTATTGCAAATCTTCTTGCTCGGGGGCTAAAACATCTTTCTTCCGCCAAAACTTATTTTTTAAAGCCCTTAAAACCGAGAAGAACTCCCTGTTCTTAATTAGATACAAAACTAAAAATCCACTAGCAATACCAATAATCCCAGCAAAAAATCCTTGCATAAATATTCCCCAACCTGTTGTTAAGTCAAAAATATTATCAAGAATATTTAAGAAGATGTAAGAAATTGAACCCATGGTTAAGGCCCCAAGTAAACTATCTTTGACTGTTCTGGCAATACCAATTTTTTGATCCTTCAAAAAATCTCTCTTAAACAAAGTCCAAATAAAAATAAAATTAACAATTGAGCCAATGGCATAAGCCAAAGGCAGAGCAAGCATTACTGTCCCGGGCACATCTTTAACTCGAAGCAATATTTCTAGTCGGCTAATTATTTCTGGATTATGGTTAAAAATATAGATAAATAACTTAGCCAGAACGATAACCAAAATTGAAGAGGAGACATTGGTTAAAAATGGTTTTTTTGTGTTACCGGCAGCATAATATCCTCTTACAAAAAGTAAAACTAACCCTTGAGTAACCAAGGAAATAACAAATAGAGCTACTGAGGCAGCTGTTAATCTAGTATCTTGCCAAGAAAATTGACCCGTTCCCAAAATTACTCTAACAATCTGGGCTCTTAAAACTACAAGTAAGGAAATAATCGGCAGTGACCAGAAAATTATTTGTCTTGCCGCGATAGAAATCTGGCCAATAAATTCTTTCATGTTCTTTTGGCTAAAAGATTTAACCAACATCGGGAAGGCCGCCACTGAATAAGAGGTCCCTATAATGCCAACCGGAACAGATTGCAAATTATAAGCAAAAGTGAAGAGAGAAATAGACCCAGATTTAAGAGTTGAAGCAATTGATATTAAAACCAAAAAAGCTAAACTATTACAAGATAGGGTTAGAGTTCTGGGGGCAGATAATTTAACCACTCGCCCTATCTCTCGCCAGTCTATATTAAATATAAATCTTGGGAAAAAACCATTTTTGTAAACGACAATAGCCTGAATCAAAAAATGTAAAATTGCTCCAATAATAACTCCAAAACCTAATCCATAAACACCGAATTGAGGGAAAAGAAAAATAATACCAAAAATTATTCCAACATTATAAAATACTGGAGACAAAGAAAAGACTAAAAACTTTTTTAACAACTGAGTAACAGTCCCGAGTAAATTAGATAGGCCAATAAAAATTGGAGACAATAGCATAATCCTACTCATCATCACGAGAGAAACTGTCTGCTCGTGATTAAAGCCAGGAGCAATATAACCAACAATTTTAGGCATTAAAATGGCAATAATTAAACTGGCTAAAGCCATAAAAATAGCATAAGTGCTAAAGATATTATTCAAAAATTCTTTAGCTTTTTGCATTGAGCCATCTTTATTAATTCGGTCCATTAAAAACGGCATTAAGACAGTGATTGAAGCGAGGGAAGCTATGGAAATATACAAGAAATCAGGGATCCTAAAGGCCGCATAGTAAACATCCAAAACGGGCCCCGCTCCGACGAAGTGAGCCAAAGAGCGGTCTCGCAAAAGGCCTAATACTTGAGACAAGAGAGTAAAACCGCCAAGTAATAAGGCGGCTTCATTTACTCCCTTAAACTCCTTGTTAAGAAATTTAATAATTCGATTAACCATTTGTTATTTTAATTCTCTTCTTCTAAAGGTGCTTTAACGGCCTCAATTTCAGATATTATTTTTTCACTCTCTTCCTCTTCTGGCTCTTCTTCTTCCACAACTTCAGCTTTAGAGTTTAATGATTTAATGGCATCTTTAACTTCTTGACTATCAGGAACTAATTCCTTTAGCAAATTAAATTGATTGAGGGCATCCTCTTTTCTATCAACTTTCTGATAAGCTAATCCTAAGTAGTAACGAGCATTTAGGTATGAATTATTTAAGATAACCGCTCTTTCAAAAGCGCTGACTGCTTCTTTGTAATCTTTATTATTGTACTTTAATAAACCTAATCTAAAGAAAACGGTTGGATCATTAGGTGAGACTTGTCCAGCATATTCTGCTTGGTTGATAGCTTCATCCAAATTACCCTCATTTGTTTCTATCTGAACAAGTAAGAATAT
>DAOQRR010000026.1:0-6170 GCA_035355875.1 Minisyncoccota bacterium | reverse complement strand
CGCCGTCGCTCGAGCTAGCCTCTTTTGTGGAACTATTCTTTGCGTGGCTTACTAGCCTCGCGGAAAAATCTTTGTAACGAGGCGATATTGGTTTACCATTTAACTTCACGATCGTGAATTTGGGTGGTAAATATAACCCAGCTTCGCGGTCGCGAAGCTGGGTTATGTTTTTGAATCATTTTTTAAATAGTTAGACAATAATCTTGGATTGAGGTAAGACCTACATTTTTGCGAAAAATGTATTTATTTTAATTTTGCCTGTCTTTAATTTCTTTTTTGATTTTTTCTATAAATTCAGAAACTTCAATAGCTTCTAATTTTTCTGTTCTACCCTCAACGGTTATCTTTCCGGCTTCCTTTTCTTTATCCCCAATAACTATCATATAAGGTATTTTCTGAATTTTAGCTTTTCTAATTTTCTTACCCAAAGATTCATCAGAATCATCTAGCTCTACTTTATTAATTCCTTCTTCAATCAATTTTTCATAAACACCCCGAGCGTATTCTTTTTGGTGTTCTGATATGGGTAAGACCACAACTTGAACAGGAGCAAGCCAAACAGGGAAAGCTCCAGCATAATGCTCTATCAGAAGGCCGATAAATCTTTCAAAGCTACCAAATAAAGCTCGGTGCAACATATATGGCCTCTCATCTTGCCCCTCACTATTTGTAAAAGTCATATCAAACCTTTCTGGTGAGTTAAAATCAAATTGCAAGGTAGAACATTGCCACAATCGCCCCAAAGCATCTTTTATTTTGAAGTCTAATTTGGGACCATAAAAAGCGGCTTCTCCTTTTTCCTCTTTAAAATCAAGCTCTTTTTCAATTGCCACTTTTCGCAAAACTTCTTCTGTAAAATCCCAACCTTCATCATTTCCAGCATACTTTTCTTTATTTTTAGGGTCTCGGAGAGATAAGAAAACTTTAACATCCTTAATGTCAAAGCCAAAAGATTTATAAATAAATAAAATAAAGTCAACGACCCTTTTTAGCTCATCCTCCACTTGGTCTTTGCGACAAAAGATATGAGCATCGTCTTGGGTAAAGCCACGAACACGAGTTAGCCCAGATAGTTCTCCTTTTTTCTCAAAACGATAAACCGTCCCACACTCAGCCCAACGCATCGGAAAATCTCTATATGATTTTGGATTATCTTTGTATATCTCAATATGGAAAGGACAATTCATTGGTTTCAATAAATACTCCTCGGAATTTTCAACTTTTTCTCCACTTTGTTTTTCTTCTAATGATTGCCCAACCTCAAGAGGGGGGTACATACTAGAATTATAAAAACCCCAATGTCCTGAAGTCTCCCAAAGTATCCTATTTCCAATATGCGGGGATCGAACGAGTCCATAGCCATTTTTTAGATGTTCGTTATACCAAAAATCTTCAATAACCCTCCAGAGCAATGCTCCTTTAGGATGCCAAAGAGGTAACCCCAAGCCAACCTTATCATCAAAATGGAATAAATCTAATTCCTTACCGATTTTACGATGATCTCTTTTTTTAGCTTCTTCCTGCCCGAAAATATATTGGTCCAATTCTTCTTTCGTCAAAAAAGCAATTCCGTAAACTCGGGTTAGCATCTTATTTTTTTCGCTACCTCGCCAATAAGCACCAGCCACTTTATCTAATTTAAATGCTTCCGCATTAATTTCTTTAGCACTATCAACATGGCCACCTCGGCAAAGGTCAAAAAAGTCGCCTGATTGATAAATAGATATTTCTTCTCCTTTCTGGGATATTTCTTCTATCATTTCTTCCTTGTAAGGATTACCAGCAAAAAGCTTAAGAGCTTCTTCTTTGGTTAAAATTTTCTTTTCAAAAATATCCCAAGACTTAAGCATTTCTCGCATTGTCTTTTCTATTTTATCTAAATCGGCATCTGTAATTTTACCGTTAACATCAATATCATAGTAAAAGCCATTTTCAATTGCTGGACCTAGAGTTATTTTTGAGCCAGGGTAGAGTTTAACAACCGAAGCTCCTAAAAGGTGAGCTAAAGAATGGCGAATTTTTTCAATCTGAGTTAATTTTTCCATTTTAATTTTTTAATTAATTAATAAATAAAATCGCCCCGACGGAATGCGAAATATTCACTTTCCGTCGGGGCGAGTCTAATCGCGGTTCCACCCAACATTTATAACTCATTTATTTTAGCAGATTAGCCCATTTGGGGTTCTCGTTTGAGAATTATGTTTGGTAGGCATAACAATCTCTACTGTCTTTTATCATATAACTAATACTATAAAAAGACAAGGTGATAATTTACCACCAATTCCGCGACCGCGAATAGAATTTAATTTTAGAGTTTACCTGTCCAAACCTATAGGTTTGGGTCGGTAAAGAGAAAAATAGTTAAAGTTACCAGTAGCTGAAAGGCTAAGGAAGTTAGAATTATATCAATTCCGCGACCGCGAATTGAGTTTAATCTTCTGTTTTACCCAACTTACGCTATCGCGCGGTTTGGGTATTTTTTCTCTTTACCCAACTTACGCTATCGCGCGGTTTGGGTATTTTTTCTTTTTACCAAACCATAATACAAACTTAGCCATGACTAATTTTGTATAGATCAAGCAGAAACTCGTAAAAAAGTATTTTACTATTTAAGAGACGATCGTTTCTTAAATGGTAATTTTTTCACAGCTGAGCGGGAAGATTTTTGGCTAACACTCTTAAGTATTTGCATTTTAGTCTAAAATCAGTATACTTATTTGTATGGTAGTACGAATGAGACATACCCGTGCACACACGGGCAATAGAAGATCACACCATGCTCTTAAGGCAAAGGTTTTTACGACTTGTTCTAACTGCAAATCTCCCAAGGAGACTCATGTAGTTTGCAAAAACTGTGGTTTTTACCGTGGCCGTAAGGTTGTAGATGTGGTCAAGAAAGCAGAAAAGAAAAAAACTAAAAAGGACAAATAGCATCCAGGAACTAGTTTCTAGTCTGATATTAGTTGCCAGCTCCTAGCTGCTAAATCTTTGAAATTATGGCAAATAGGCACCTTTCACGTTCAATAATTCTTCAGACCCTCTTTGAGTGGGATTTTGCGGTATATCCTGAACAAGACCCCAAAGAGATGCTAGACAGAAATATGGAAGAATTCGGCCCCGGCTTAAATGATTCGGAGTTTATGTTTAATTTGCTATCTGGAGTAATAAATAAACAAAAAATAATTGATGAAATAATTGAAAAAGCCGCTCCAGGTTGGCCTATAGATAAAATCTCGGCGGTAGATAGAAATGTTTTAAGAATTGGACTCTACGAATTACTTTTTGGCGATCGCAAAGAAGTTCCGCCAAAAGTTGCTATCAATGAAGCTATAGAATTAGCTAAAAGTTTCGGCGGAGAAAACTCCAGCCGTTTTGTCAACGGAGTTTTAGGTGGGGTCTATAAAGAGATAGGTGAACCCGGTAAAGATGATGTTGGTAAAAAGAAACAAAAGAATTTTGAAACGGATCCAGCCAAATTTCCAATTGAGAAGAAAGCTGGAGCGGTTATTTATTCTTATGATAAGGGTGATTTATATTTAGCCCTAGTCCACGATGTTTTTGGTTACTGGACATTATCGAAAGGCGGGATAGAAGATGGCGAAGATGAGAAAAAAGGAGCTGAAAGAGAGATTAAAAAGGAACTTGGCCTAGATATAGAAATTAAAGAATTGCTTGGACGAAACGAATATGTAGCAAGTCACCCAGAAAAGGGCAAAATTAGAAAGCAAGTTGTTTTCTTTTTAGCTCAATCTGCTTATCAGCCCATTAATTTAAATCAAGAATCAGGGGGCTTGGATGATGCTAAATGGTTCCCAATATCAGAAGTTCCAACTCTCCGAATGTATGACAACATGATACCGCTTCTCACCAAGACCATAGAAATATTAAATAAAGAACAACAACATGATTAAAGAAATAGATTTTTCAAAATTTGAAAAGAAGACAAAAATAATATTTAAAAATAAAAAACTTCTAGAGCAAGCTTTTATTCATCGTTCTTATATTAATGAAAATAGTGGCTCTAAACTAAAACACAACGAACGCCTAGAGTTTTTAGGTGACGCTGTTTTAGAATTAATCATCACTGATTATTTGTATAATAAATACCCAGAAAAAGATGAAGGGGAATTAACGGCCTATCGTTCATCGTTAGTCAATACAATTACGATAGGGGAGGCGGCTAGCAATTTAGGCATGAACGATTTCCTCCTTTTATCAAAGGGTGAATCTAAAGACAATGGTAAGGCCAGAAGCTACATATTGGCTAATACTTTTGAAGCTTTTATTGGAGCCGTCTATTTAGATTCTGGTTACGAAACTGCTCGGGATTTTATAGCCAAGAGTTTATTTAATAAGATAGATGAGATAGTGGCCAAAAAACTTTGGCGAGATCCTAAGAGTTTAGTTCAAGAAAAAGCTCAAGAGTATGTTAGCGTAACACCATCTTACAGAGTCTTAAGTGAATCGGGACCTGACCACGATAAACATTTCACCATTGGTATATTCTTCGGAGACGATTTGGTGGCTGAAGGAAAGGGTAAATCAAAACAAGAAGCTGAACAAGAAGCTGCTCACAGGGCCTTAGAAATTAATAAATGGATTGATTAAAATGAGACTCAAGTCTATTCTACTTGTTGGTTTTAAATCATTTGGTAAAAAAAGCCTAATTACTTTTAATACTCCAATTACCGCCATAGTTGGACCTAACGGTTCAGGTAAGTCAAATATTGTTGAGGCTATTCGTTTTGTCTTAGGTGAACAATCAATGAAATCTCTTCGTGGAAAAGGAGGGGTTGATTTAATTTTCAAGGGCTCAAGATTGTCTCCATCTTCTAGCCGAGCTCTCGTTTCTATTACTTTTGATAATAGTGATAAAATTTTTACTTTCTCAAATAGCGGGACAGGTGTTTCTTTGGATTACAATGAAATTATTATTAGCCGTGAAGTTTTTGCCGATGGTTCAAACAAATATTCTATCAATCAGACAGAAGTTAGGCTTAAAGATATTGTTGATTTATTATCCTCAGTTAATATTGGTAGTTCTGGCCACCATATTATTTCTCAAGGAGAAGCTGATAGAATCCTAAATGCTTCAAACAAAGAAAGACGCAGTATGATTGAAGATGCCTTGGGTCTAAGAGTTTATCAATATCGCATCAAAGAATCAGAAAAAAGACTGGAAAAGACATTGATCAACATGAAGGAGGTTCAATCCCTTAGGCGAGAAATTGCTCCTCACTTAAGCTTCCTAAAAAAACAAGTTAGTATTATTGAAAAATCTGAACAGATGAGACAAGAGTTAAAGGAATTATATCGAACTTATTTATCAAAAGAGGCTACTTATGTTAAACACGAATCTGGACGATTAAGCAAAGAGCATTTATTGTTGAAAGAAAAAGAGAATAATTTGAACCAAAGAATAAGTGAGCTTGAAAAAGATAAAGCCGAAAATCAGAAAGAAAACATTTTTACCAGTCAAATAAAAGAGCACCAGTTGAAATTATCAGGCCTAATAGAAAGTAAAAACGAGCTTTTGCGTAATTTAGGCCGAATTGAAGGGATGATTGAAGGTCTAGAAGAAAGATTTAGAAAACAATCTGAAAGTAAAAAGACAGTTATTCAAGAATCGGACTGGCAAGATTTCATCTCTTTAATAGACGGGCAAATAGATCAAGCTCTCAAAATGGATAATTTAGAGGGGATAATTAATTGTCTAAAAAATCTAAAAAATAAAATTACTGAATTTTACAACCAGTCTGATGATAATCCAGTTTTTAGTTTGGAGGATGATGATTCTTACAAAGAGATGATTAGTAAAAAAGAAGAGCTTATTTTTGAAAAGAAAAGAATAGAAACTGAAATAGAGGCTGAAGAAGCAACAATTAATAGTAAAAAAGAAGAAGAAAGACAAAGCTTAGAAGCCTATAGAGATAGTGAGAAAAATTTATACGAGTTATTAAGACAAAGGACAGAGGTAACGGGAGCCCTCAGTGCTCTTGGTTACGAAGAAGAAAAATTGACCTCTGTTAAAAGTGCTTTTGATATGGAGCTGACAGAGGCGGGAGTTTTGATTGGGCGGGAAATTGTTTCTTTTGCTGAAACAGAAGATCACGAGGAAGTTAATCGCCCTGAGCAAGAGGCCTTACGTAAAAAAATTGAGCGCATAAAAA